>JBPOHP010000200.1:0-2206 GCA_052035445.1 Candidatus Magasanikiibacteriota bacterium | reverse complement strand
TACCCCCTTTTTTTTAGTAATAAAATATAAACACACTAACTAAAAAATCGTCGCGAACGCGACGATTTTTTATACAATACCTCAATTATATAAGTGCGCAAGGGTTTTGAGTGGATAATTAATGAGTACGACGAGCTCGAGAAGGCTGTTTGGGGCGGCTGGTTATTAACGGGACTGCGGACGGATGTTCACGCGTTTCGAATTCTTGACGATGACGACGACGATAGCTATAGCCAAAAACAATTGCCATGCCTATCAAAAGAAAGGAACCACTCAATCCCAAAAAGGCATACCAAAATCGCTGGGATTTGGTAAGCGCCTCGCCAGTACCCCATATACCATATTGCAACGGCAACTGCTTGAGCGCAGAAACTTCGGTAAATGCCTTGTCACCTGACTCATTTACCACAAACACATTTCCCGTCGTTTCATACCAACCATCACCGTCTAATAGCGTGCCCGTTAGTCGGCGCAAGCCTTCGGGCCAATATGAAGTTGATAAAACTATCACGGGAAACGTGTCTTCTAAGAATGTTTGCAGAAGTGCGAAACGTCCGGACAACGAAATTTTTTGTGTCATTTCCGACGCCGATAGCGCGGCTACACTCGGTTCTAGCATATGCGTCATCTTAGGCAGTACGATCGGTTGAGCAACAACAAAAACTGAGTTGCGACGAATAGTTGCTGCAGAAGTAACCCAGTGGACTTCTGGCTTCAACGGTTTGGTGCTTAATTGTTGCCATAGTGTAATCAATCGAGCAGCTGCGTCCCATGTTCGCGGATCTTTTTGATCTACAAATACATCAAATGCTGGTAGAAGTGCTTGAGGAAATTTATCAAATTGTGGATCAAACACCGGTGACGAACTAGCACGAATCTCCGAACCACCATCAATATCAACTACCACATTATGCAAACCAATACGGCAGTTACCCCCTGGCGGTGTGTAGTTTGCTACCACATCAAGTACATTATCCCGCTGCAAATACTCATCAGAAAGATCAATCGTGCGACGGAAGCGCTCACCATCTTCTGATAAGGCATACGAATCTACTAAATGATCGTTAAAAAACGTCGCCAACGTCGCAATACCTCCTTTTTGCAACACCGAAGAAACTCCACTTATAACCACCTTTGAAGAACGGATTGGGCTCCCAAATGACGCTTGTGAAAAACGAAAGGTTGTTCGTATTTCGCCCGAACCCTGTAATCGAGTTAATGGATACCCGAGTTTTGTAAAAGTAATAATATCCAACGCTGAATTAACTCTCGGTTTTTCAATAACTTCAGTAGAAATGGAAGATGCTATCAATAATGGGGCAGCGGGAGATTCAAAGAGTGTTTCTATTGCTTCTTGCCACCGATCAGCCGGCGAAGCAATTCGTAAAACCGGAGCTCCTGTATTCAGAGAAATAAGGTTGATACTTGGTTTTTGTAAAGTAAGATCACTGGTCAATATAACACTTCGCTCCATTGCCCCTTCCACCCCAACGTCGGGTGCCCTGGCAGCTCTCAAAACAACATCAACCGCCTTACCGCCAACTTTTCTTTGAACGCGAGCAGCGATATTAAACGCGGCGGTCAACCGCTCTTCTGAAGGATTTTCTTGTGTGTAAATTACTAATCGACGCAATGTTGTTGGAAAAAAATCTTTGACCGTCGTCGGATCTTTTGGCTCCCCCTCCATCACAACATTTAAATCAGAAACATCTACCCATCTCGCTTTAAGCGCGGAACAAGCTTCGGTATCGTTTGATACCATAACAGCTTTCAGCGATACGGTTAATTTTCCGTCTTCTACAGGAAGTCCAGCTATCGGGAAAACAACCTCTTGTTTTTTTGAACTGAACGGCAAGCTCGCAACGAGACGCCCTTTGTATTCAACCGCTATAAATCCCTCACCGATATTGGGAGTTGGTATTATTTGAAAACGTAGCTCTGCTGGACTCAAACCAGGTGATACAGGGATCGTAACAAAACTCTCGGCATTGGTGCCGCTTAGACGCAACGATTGGCCGTAACCATACTGATCCAAACTAAAAGTGGACGTAGCAGCTTGTCCCACGTGTACGCCAAATCCCAAAACAGAGATTAGGGCCACTAAACCGATGATAGATTTTTGAAATCCTCCTTGGTGCATAAGTATAAGATATGATACCATATCTTTCAGAAAAATTTGAATATTTTTTATATGGCTCACTTCCTT
>JBPOHP010000030.1:0-5065 GCA_052035445.1 Candidatus Magasanikiibacteriota bacterium | reverse complement strand
TTTTATTGCCACACTCGCTGTAACCCGATATCCGCGCAATTCTTGTCCTTTATCACTATATGTATAGTCTGGATAAATTGAATAATCAGCCTGCAGATCTCTATCGGAAATACCTAGTTTTTTAATTTCTGCCACAACAGAATCCATGACGCGTTTATTTGCCTGTCGAGCAGCAGTGACATCTTTGTCAACATTTGAATACCCAATAGTTGTCATAGCGACATCGTTAGTGCCCATAACCTTACCATAACCACTAACCGTAATTGAACGTTCTTGACGATCAGCACGTCCTATAAAACGAGTCTTGCGATTTTGATATACCGTCAGAGCATCGAGATATACAATGCCATATACCGCAACCACACAACCGAGCAAAAGGGCAACGGTACATAAAAATTGCCTCACCCAGCCACTATGAACAGAACATGGGTAATACATTTTATTACAAGCAATATTCTCAGACGTAGATTGCGTTTCTGTCACCATTTTTTGAGTAGGCATACCAAGAATTTTTATCCTCTAACACAATATGGCTTATTTAGCAATACTTGCGTGAGCAGGATGATTAAAATTATATAGTCACTATATCATATGACATCCAAACATTCTACTAGGAATTACAAACAAGCACTATCGTTAAACGAAGAAAGTTCAAGCGCTTGAATCCCTGGCAATTTTTCTCCACTCAAAAACTCGAGCATTGCTCCCCCACCGGTTGAGACCAGAGAAAATGATCTGGCAGCATGGAGCGTTCGAATAATCTCGACCGTTTCTCCACCACCCGCAACCACATACGCACCTTTATCACCTCGTCGCGCAATTGTTCTGATAAGTGAAACGGTACCGTTTCGATATGCTGGCCTTTCAAATTTTCCAAGCGCTCCGTTCCACACTATAGTTTTTGCTTTAGAAAGCAACTGATCAAATAAAACACGCGTCTTTGGTCCAATATCATATATAATCTCGTCAGAATTTTTCATGGAAAAAGAATGGTCAAACGAAACAACTCGAGTCTTGTTTCCTTCAGGATCACCAACAATTGCATCAACCGCCATTATAAATCGGCCTTGTTCCAAAATACTCAAGAGCTCCTTTCCTAATACCGGATCAACTTTTGAACCACCAACCGAAAAACCTTTAGCTGCTAAATACACAGTCATAATAGCACCACCGAGCAAAATAGCATCGGCTCGTCCAACAAAAGACTTGAGTATGGGGATCTTACTCTCAACTTTCGCTCCACCGAGTACGAGCATAAGCGGTTGTCGAGGTTGCTGCATAACATGTTGTAAGGCTACAACTTCTTGTTCTAGTAATAAACCCGCATAGCTTGGTATGTACGATGATACACCAGACACGGAAGCAGCAGCTCGGTGCGCGACAGCAAAACCATCAAGCACAAAAGCTTCCCCACAGCGTGCGAGTGAGCGGGCTAGCGGGCTTCGCGAATCCTCTTCACCGGCAAAAAACCGAATATTTTCTAATACCATAACACTCCCAGGAGGGAGCTTCTCTGCAATCTGTCGCACTCGTTGCCAGCGATTTTTTACCGAAAAAAAAGCTTGATTAACAAATAAAACTGGGCGACGTAACTTTTTTTCTAAACAAGCCACTACGGGTTTAAGCGAATAACGCTGAGAATAGCGAGTAGATGGACGACCGAGATGACTTATTATTACAACGATAGCTTTATGTTTCAAAAGATAGCGTATGGTTGGTAAAGAAGAGCTAATCTTAAAATCATCTTGAACCACTCCATCTTCGATAGGAACATTCAGATCGGCTCGTACCACAACAATTTTTCCTGGACGTAACGAAAGATTGTGAAGCGTGTGGAATAGCATAGTAGTAAAAACCTGGCCAGTTATTCAGTATAGCACCAACCACACAACAAACCAAAAAAGCCTAAGGCGACGTTGTAGAAACAGACTGCCAAACTGTTGTTGTAAAAATCCATTCACCGATTTTTCTAGCCTCTATAAAACGCGCGTCAGAAGATTCTGTGCCAAGTACCACAATGCGCAATCGGTGAAAAAACTTATCCGTAACACGTACTGCAAAATTATATCCTGAATCACCAATATATCCCGTCTTGCCCACCACTACACCAGCAAAAGAATGAGGTATCCATTGGGTAAGAAGCCAGTTTGTACTCCACACCACGCGTGATTGTTCTGATTGAGGAGATAATATCACCTGTGGTTGTTTAAGCACCGACTCAATCTCAGGTTTTTTTAAAGCAAATCGTAATAACCGGACAACATCTCGAGCAGTTCCAACATTCCGCGGATCGAGACCGGTGGGTTCCACAAAATGCAAACTTGGCATAGCCAAACGCTGAGCTTTGGCGTTCATACGAGCCACAAAATCTGTTGTTGAGACCCCGCTCATTCTGACCAGTGCCTGTATCGCCGTATTTGACGACCCGATAAGGGCCACTCGCCATAAGGAATCAAGCGAATAAGTTTCGCCAACTTTTATATGAGAACCTGAACCGTCCGAATCAATCTCGCTAATAGTTGTTGTCGCATCCCAACGCATTGGCAGCTCACTCAATACTAAGGCTGTCATCAATTTGGTAATACTTGCGAGAGGTCGCTCAACCATACTCGATCGTTCCCACAATACTTCACCAGTCTCATCATCAACGACCACTACTGCCACCGCGGTCAGCGTCTGTAAGTCGGCTGGTGTAGTCGTTACTGTTCGTACGGGCCGCGACACGGTCGAAGTTGCGGTATGAGAAGTTGCCGTTTTATAATCACATAGTTCAACAGCACAGCGAAGTGGGACCGACTCGTTCCGCGAAAAAACAAACGTCACTCCTACCAAAAAAAAGACCACAGCCAATAAGGCAGCCACCGAAGAGCACAGAGAAAAAACATGTAACTTCATACCAAAATTCATACACCAACCCACTACCACCATCATTATTCCAATAATTGGTCTATCATTGACTGTCTTATACTACACAGAATAACCGTTACAACCTACATTGTTTACTCTGGAATTTTTTCCGAAGTAACTAGCTCACCAAGAGTTTTCATCACCAATTCATGGTTATGCAATTCATGGTAACGCGGCAAATCTTCCACCCGAGATATTCCCAGCGCGCGCATATAATCAATAGTAATCGAAAATGTCGGAACAAGTACTGTCACATCACTTGACTCTTGTATCAAGCCGCGCATAAGTAGATTTCGCAATATCAAACTACAATTGACACCGCGGATATGCTCGAGCTCAGGACGAGTAATCGGGCCACAATATGCGATGACCGTGAGTGTTTCCAGCTGAGGTTTGGTTAACTCTCCCGAGATTTCTGCTTTAATAAATTTTTCTGCACACGCACGTTCGGTTGGGTTTGTAACGAGCTGCCATTCTTCACCTGCTCGTATCAAATGAACGCCAGAAGATTCTCCTTGGTATTTTTGTACGAGTTCCTCAAGCCCTTGAACCACATATTCTGGTGTTTCGCTGAGCGCTTCACTCATTTTTTTTATCGTCAAAGGCTTGCTCGCAACAAAGAGAATTGCCTCAAGCTGAGAAATAAGCGACATACTACCAAAAAATATTTAAAAAAATCACAAACGACGTTAAACCGCTAACGTTACTTCCATATCATCAAAACACATGTCTTGCTTGAGTGTGACGCGCTGCTGCTTAGCTAACTCAAGTATCGCTAAAAATGTAATAATAATCTCTGTTCGATTCTGAACACTAGCGGTCATTGAACTAAGTTTTATAGCACTTACCGACTGAAGAGCATGGTAGATTGACTCAATTTTTTCTTTCAACGAAACAGTGCGATCTACCACAACCTGGGGCAAAACTTTGAGTGGACGTAGTCGTTTAAGCACCTGATCAAAAGTACGCTCGAGCTGTACACTATATCCATTCGTTGGCATACAAAAACCTTCGAGGGTTACCGGAGGTTCAACTCGGCCATACCCTAACAACAATCTATTCCAAAGACGAGCCATATCTTTACTAGCCGCAACATATTCTTTATACAGCTTTAACTGATCGGCAAGCGTCGGTCCTTCTGGTTCTTCTGGATATACGTAAGGTAAAAGCAGTCGAGATTTAAGATACAGCAGCTTGGTAGCGACTACTAAAAAATCTGCCAACTCCCCGCCCCGGTCTTCTGAGATATCTTTCAAACGATTCATAAACTGCTCAGTCACGGTAGCAAGCGCGATGTCAGAGAGCGGCATTTTCTCTTCCTCTATCAGATGCAGTAATACTTCGAGCGGCCCTTCAAATTGTGGTAACGAATATGTATTCATGGTCATTACCATATCAAATTTAGACCAAGATGATAAGCCCTTCAACTACTCCTTAATATGCAAAGGCCGAGGTAACAATCGATACAATTTTTCTGCGGTCTTTTTTCCTTCAAAACTGATTGGCCATGTAAAAAGCGGCGCTCCCTGCGCTAACGGCAAACGTCGTAATGCTTCGGCAAATAAACCAAGCACATACCCCTTCCTACGATGCTCAGCAGCAGTAAAGGCCGCACACAGATACAACGCCTCATACTCATCACGAATTGGTGTATGTTCCAAAAGATCGCGCTCGGTAATCTCGTCAGACATAAACTGTTGCATCAGCCTGCGTTCTGTTGGCACGGTAACAACCCAACTGACCAATTCATCATCTTCGAGACGAAAAAGGACGGTGGCAGAATGAATTTTTTTTAATTTTTCAAGCGCTTCAATGTTCACCGGAATTTGGTTGTGATCACTTTCTGTCGCAAAAAACTCTTCTGCTAAAGCAAACATTTTATCGACGATTGGTTCGGTTAATTCCCTCCCTGTACCGATAATAATACTCATATGGTAAAGGGTCTTATTGATGTCGACGCCATACTAATAAGCGTCGACTCATAATATTACGTACGTATCTTAATATGGACATCGGTCAGCGCTTTATCTGGCAAGCTTGACGGGGCTTGCATCATTAGGTCGCGAGCATCACCTGTTTTTGGAAAAGCTATCACCTCGCGGATATTTGGTTCACCAGCCATCAACATGACAATTCTATCTATCCCAGGCGCAAAACC
>JBPOHP010000100.1:0-10797 GCA_052035445.1 Candidatus Magasanikiibacteriota bacterium | reverse complement strand
TCTTACCGCCAAACACTGTCTGAACACTGGCGTTAATACCATTCTCACAGCCAACGGTTTAACACGTTACACTTCGTCCGGCGGGGCAACATTTCCGCATCCAACCCTAGATGTTGCGCTTATTTACTTGGGAAAAACACCAGTTCCTTATCCTTGTTCGGGATCTCGTTTTGATCCGGACTCCACCGATAGCTGTCTTAGAACAAGCCTTTCTAATCAAACGGCTGAGTCTCTGGTAGGAAAAACCGTTCAATGTTTCGGATATGGACGAAAATATATTACCGGTAGTAGTGGTGTTTTGCGTACCGCAACACTGACGATAAAAGAAACAACCACGCTTCCGGGAATTGAAGGAAGGTTTTTCAAATATGAACCGAACGCTTCAGAGCAACTCCAGATGCCAGGAGACAGCGGTTCTTCATGCTTCTACGAGGGACACCTCATCGACGTACTAGCCAGAGGCAATACCGATTCTACTACTGGAACAACCAAACCCATCAATTCTTTCACCACGCCCATCGCTGATGTCCGCGACTGGATCTTTGAGACCATAGGCGAAGCCGCGTCACACCCGGGCATTGAGTACAGCGACGGCAACCTTGGTGTATACACGCTCTCACCCGGCGGCAGTTTCATAAGAAACGAATGGGTCGATGGTGTCGGCTGGAATCTCACCCGTGGCGCTCCCGGCCCCGGCGCTTCACACCCCGCGGTGCTGAGAGGAACTGGTGGTTGGTTCGGTACGTACGAAACCTATACCCTGGAAATGTCGTCGACCAACGGTCCACAGATCGTCTACAACGATTGGCCGTATACAGCGATTTCCGCGACACCTGTGCCGACGAGCTACGCTTACCCGTCAACCTACACCACGCGCATCGCCCGCCCTATTTCGGCACCAGCGGTCGCCTATATGGCGCACACCGACCTCACCTACCTGTTCTATCTTACGGATCAGGGAGAAATAAGCGCCAATACGCGTGTCGGACGTTCTGGGTCGCGCTGGTCTACGCCGGCGCCTATTGGTGGTAGTCCGACCAATCGTTTTACTTCGCAACCTGCGGTAACGGTTGACAGTACCGGTCGCCGACTTCACCTGTTTGCGCGCGGGGTAAGTGGAGAGCTGCAATACACCTCATTTGACGGTACGAACTGGACAGGCTGGACCTCAGGATTTGGTGGTTACATCACCTCGGCGCCGAGTGCCGCCACCGTTAACGGCCAGGTTGTATTCGTGGGGCGTGGTGGCGGTCGTGCCCCTGGTATCAATGGTGGTATCTGGTACACGGCCTACACTCCCGGAACTCCTGTCACCTACGGCTGGAACTTTATTCCCGGCACCGATGAAGCGGCGAGTGGTGCGGGCGTCGGTAACTACGGCGAACGTATCCACATCTATTACCTGAACAAAAAAGGCGAGCTGTGCCAAGTTCATGAAAATACTCGTGGACGACGCGACTGGAGCACGCCTGCCTGCCCCATCCTGTAGTCTGCACATTTCATACGCAGTAGCTGTCTAGCTATTGCGTTTTTGTTTAACTAACGCGTTTGCTTTTTTTCAAAAATCGTTATAAAGTTTTTTGCGGAGGCACTCATGACCGAACAACACGAAATCGAACGCCGCTGGCTCTTGCGCGAACCACCCCTCGAACGCATCAAGTGCTTTCCCAGCATCACGATCGTTCAGGGCTACGCTCTGTGTCGACCAAACGAACTGTATGTACAAAAAAACACAGACGGAACCTGCGAAATTGTACTTGATATACCTTCTCGTAACGAGTCAGACGGTACCTCACTAACTAAGATAGTCCCGTCGTGGGTTTACGACCATTACCAAAACCCCAAAAATGTCGGAAAAGTTCGTATCCGGGAAATTGACGGCTATAAACGAATCGCAACCATCAAAGGTGACGGCACTCTCACACGTCCCGAGTGGGAGACAGAACTACCAGAATCTGCTGCCCGCTTCTTGTTTGAACGTTCTGAATCCCGGGTGATCCACAAAACACGAACGAAAGTACCTCAGGAAAATCACATTTTTGAATTCGATTTCTACGGACACCGATCCGACCTCGATGGGCTCGTGCTGCTTGAATGTGAATTTTCGAACGAACGTCTCGCTCACATCTTCACTCTTCCCAGCTGGGTCGGCCCCGCTCGCGAAGTGACCGAAGACAAACGCTACACGGGCAGCAGCCTCGCCCGCTATGGCATCCCGTTTGATCCGCGCTAAATCCGGTCAATAAACACCGCCGCTACTAAAACAAAACTTCACGGGAAATGAAGCCCGTGTTTTTTATTTCTCGATATAAACAAACCACCTTCTACACATTTCTTAGGACATTCTTTTGTTTTTTCTAACTTCATTAGATTTTTATTCCTTACTATCAATTGCGCCCTTATCACCAACTCTCGAAACCCGCCATAATAACCACTATGATCAACAAACTTACTATTGATCGGTACAATTTTTCGCAAAAATAAATATCTTCAAACGTCAGTTAAACAGATACTTTGACATTTTTTTATCACTCCACATCGCTCGGAACCCAAGAAATGCTGGCAGATTTTTTCCATTGTGCTATGGCGGCTGATGGGTTTTTTTCGAACGCCGCGATACTTGCTACGATTTTTCTTGCGGCACGAATTGCAGTTGATGGATTCATGGTAAGTGCCGGCTGTATCCGCAAAACATTATTGTTTTTTCCAAAATATCCTACATAAACTCCATGCTGCAAACATACTCGTCCTATGGCAGGTCCAATCGATTTCTGTTGCCCGTCGAGCACAATACCAAGCATAAGTCCGCGACCACGGATTTCTCGTACATACCGACTGTGAGCAAGTGGTCTAAATTCTTTGAGTACGAGCTGGTTAATTTTTTTTACATGAGCAAGAATCTGTTCGTCGCGAAGTGTCTTAAGAATATGCAGTCCAACCGCACATGAAGCGGCGTGCCCAGCATATGTAAACACATGCTGACAAGTTTTAAGACTATCAATAATTTCTGGACGACCGATACAGGCACTTAGTGCCACGTACCCTGCACCAAGTCCTTTGCCAGAGCATATCATATCTGGCACCACCTTATAATGCTGGAATGCCCACATTTTTCCTGTCCGACAAACACCCGATTGGATTTCATCTGCAATAAGTAGTGCCCCGTGCTTATGTAATACAGTTTTTACGGCCGACATAAACCACGGTTCTGGTTCAATTACACCACCATCCCCCATGATTGGTTCCATGATTAGCGCAGCTATGTCTCCCCGACTGAGCATCCGCTCTATCATAGCGTATGTTGCTCGTGCCTGTCCCATAGCGGGATACGGAAGATGACGGCTAATTTTTTTTGGCAGTGTTATACCCTGCGCCAAATTTTTAAAGCCAGTCACCGCTAACCCGGTGATTGTTCCACTATGATACGCGTCAGAAAAGGAAATTATAGTGTTTTTGCGCGTGAAAACCTGTGCGCATTTTACAGCCCCCTCTACAGCGTCTGACCCAGATACTCCGAACAATACTTTGGCACCTGGTATTGTGCTGGAGTGAGATAGGGCTCGTGCATATTCTGCAACAACAGGTACAAACGTATAGGGTGTACAGGTATGAGGTACCTGCACACATTGTTTGGCATATACGCGCACAATATCGTGACGCCCATAACCAAGTGTTTGTGATGATGCTGCGCTGAGCATGTCAATATATTCATTTCCCTCCCTATCAATCAAAATATCTTTTCGTGTTTTTGAAATACAGACACCATATAAATCAAGATTTTGAGCTTGACCGATGTAGGCTGATCTATATAATGACGACGCATTTTTTTTGGGCATAAAAAAACGGATGAGTATCCTCCATTTTGACTAAACTACTCTATCTTTACAATAAGCGCAACATCTGTAAATTTTTAACTCTTCAAGATACTTTTTTATGTTCACCTGATGTAAGTTATACAGTTTTTTACAACTATGAACACTTCAGATTGCATTATCTGCTCGTATTTAAGCGTAATCTGTCCATTTCCCTTTTCCAACTCGTTACAAATTCTCATGGAGATTTGCATCCCTCAAACCCTTCTACACCTCGGTCTCCCCCCCCAGACAGAGACCTATCTCTTGGCTACAGGTCGTTTCTTAATATTGTCTGAATTTATATTGTAAAAATAACACTAACAATTTTCTGAGCACAACTTGACTTTATATTCGATCCACTGTAGTATAATCAGTTGCGAATTTATTCGCACAGAAAGGAGCACGGACACGATGCTACGAAGATGGCGTTGGCGTACCACTGGCCATAATTGGCGCAGGTGCGCGTGACGAGCACAGTGCTAACCCTTTCACGGGGTTAGGTTCCGAGTGAGCCGAAAACCGTGAACTCAAACGAATTCTTGTTGGGCTGAATTAAATCGCACAACCCCCTCGTGGTTTTGGGGAATAAAACCAACGCGGCTCCGTCGGATACGGACAGAAAGGTATAATCTGCCGAACAACCCATGGCGGTAACGGAAATTCCGCCCACCGTTACGTGTACGGTGTAAGAACAACGAATCACAGATGAAAGGAGGTCGCATGTTCACGATAGTTGCTGATTGGCGCTATAGAAAAATGGGGTCTGCGGCCCCGCGCTAGAGGGTCGTCGTGGGGTCCTCTCTCCACGCACAAACAGAAACTGGGGTGGTTCCCCGTTAAAAGGTTGAGAAACTGAAAAAAGGTACTGAAGTTTGCCTTGTGCACAGACGATGAATACACGGGTCTTCCGTATAAAGACTTAATAACGTGTCGAGTTTGGCACAAGACAAACCAGGTAAAAAACCCATGGAACTGCCCTACCATGTACGAAATTACGGTTTCGATAGGGCGTACTCTAAAAACAGACTTTCCGAAGGCTGTTTTTAGTTTTTCAAATTGTTTTACGTGAAACACTTTCTGCTTGCTCTGATACTAATTTGTTTCATTCACTAACGCGTTTACTCTACACTGTCATTGCGATCCCGACCATAGTCGGGAGAAGCAATCTCGTTGGATCATCTCTGTAGTCTGTTAGCAGAATACAAAGTAGACAAACAAGAATACTTCCCGAGCTATCGGGACGCGGTCGTCGTCGCTCGTCGCGGCTGACGGGACTACTCTTCGCAATGAATAACAGGGCATAAAACCAACAACGGATGGACAAATTATGCAGAAAAAGTTTTACATGAAACAATTAAACTACAAATGTATACACTAGCATATACAAATAAACATTTTATTCACGTAAACTATCCACAATCCATCCACACAATCTTCCCGCTTTTCTATAATTTTATTTTCTGGAACGTTAGAGTACAGTATGCTCATACTCCTCTAATCTTCTTAGTATGTCCGATACGAATCATGCCCGCCCTAACTGGGACGAATATTTTATGACGATCATGGAAGCTGTGGCAACGCGCGCCACCTGCGATCGTGGACGTTCCGGTTGTGTTATTGTGCGTGATCGTCAGATACTCGTAACCGGCTATGTTGGAGCACCTCGTGGCATCCCACATTGCGACGACATCGGTCACCAAATGAAAACTATGGTTCACGAAGACGGTCATAGCACACAACACTGCGTCAGAAGTGCTCACGCCGAGCAAAACGCTATCATCCAAGCGGCAAAAACCGGTATGGCGATCGAAAACAGCACGCTGTATTGCCGGATGACCCCGTGCTCCACCTGTGCCAAAATGATCATAAACGCTGGAATTAAGCGCATTGTGTGCCAAAAACGCTACCACGCTGGCTCTGAATCCGAAGATATGTTTCGCCAGGTCGGAATCGCGCTGGATTATCTGGAAGAGGGGACGCAAGAATACCCGAATCAATAAAATACGCGCGTTAGTGTAATTTACACATAAAGCACATTCCTTCCAAGCGCGTCAACGTTTAGCCAAAACCGAATCCTGAACCATCGGGACGGTTTTTTGTATACACTAATATATACATTTAATTGTCATGCCTGCACAAAAATCGCATCTTCCGCCATTGACATAGTTCATTTATTTGATAACATAACCAGTTGCTGGCACACCGCCAAAGTAACCAGAACCAAATACTAAAGGGGGATCTGACATGACCGCAACACTCGTGTTCATTCTCAAGCTGGCCTTCATCAAATTCCTAGCATTCCCAACCGTAGCCAAAGCTCTGCTTAGCATCGCCGCATACCTACTGTCGGTGCGCTACATCGGCCTTCGACTCGTCGCTCGCCCCTCGCTAGAGGTCTGGAAGAACCAGGAGCGCTCCATCAAGAGCTTCTTACTCTTCCCCGTAGCGACCATATTCGATGATGTAGGAAAAAGTAAAGAAATTCGCCTTGTTAATGGCCTTGCAAACGAAGGTGAGGAGCTGGAAGAAGCGTACCTTGTTATCGTAGCCGGATGTTGGCCGGTTAAAGTCGTTTGGAATCTCCTCGTGATGACCGCGTCGCTGCTACTGCTCGGCGTAGTGTACGCCTTCTACCAGGTCAACAAGCTGGTTATCAAGTAAACCAGCCACCTGCCACTCGCCTTCCGCGAGGCGCTACCTATACCACCCCCGATCTGTCGGGGAGGTTGGCCAACGCACTCGCGGCCAATCTAAAACAGTTTTGGCATGTCCAAGACTGTTTTAGTTTAGAATTTTAAAATAACCTCAAAATAATTAACACGAACTTCTCGAACCAAAACACCTCATGCTATACTGCCCATACTATGCCTACCCCCTCCAAAAAAATAATCTTCGGTTTCACTGGCCTCATGGCGAGTGGTAAGGGCGCAGCCGCGCTCTATCTTCAGACCCGGCATTCTGCCCGCACCTTTCGTTTTTCCACTATTTTGCGCGACCTGCTGAAACGGCTTGATTTGCCTGAAATTAGAGAAAATTTAGTAGGTATGTCCGAAGCAATTCGCCACAAATTCGGCGAGGATATTTTGGCCAAGGCCATGGCGCACGACGCGGCTACTGCCTCCGAAGTATGCATTGTCATCGAAGGCATCCGTCGTGAAGCCGATATTACGTATCTCCAAAAATTGCCCAATTTTATCCTCGTGGCTATCGACGCGAATTTGCAGACCCGCTACGAGCGCCTCGTCAAACGCGGCGAAAACCCAGACGACCGCTCGAAAACCTGGGAGCAATTTGTCGCCGACCAAGAACGTTCTACCGAAATCAGCGTCCCGCCGGTCATGGCCTTGGCTCAAGAACATATTGATAATAATGGAACACCAGAAGACCTTGAACATCAGCTCGACGAGCTGGTCAAAAAATATCTTTAACCACGTATTCGCACGGTCATTGCGAGGAGTCCTGCCAGAGCAGGGCGACAAAGCAATCCCGTTGGATCATCTTTTTGTCTGCTAACAGAATTTAAGATAGCTCAATGAGATTGCTTCTCCCGACTGTGGTCGGGATCGCAACAACAACACCAAACACCTAAAATAAGGTGTGTAACGTGAAACGTGAGCTATATTTGGTATTTGAAATTTATCATGTGGAATGTACATTTATTTATGCACATTAATGTCAAAAAACTTAATCCCTTAGCCAAAATTCCAAGTTATGCCCATCCGGGTGATGTGGGCATGGATCTCTATTCAATAGAAACCTATGCCCTTGCTCCGGGTGAACGCCGGGTATTTCCGGTCGGTTTCGCCCTCGAATTTCCTACCGGTTATGCCGCTATCGTGAAAGACAAGAGTAGCCTACCCAAAAACTTCGGCCTTCACACCATGGGCGGCGTGTTTGATGCTGGCTATCGGGGCGAGTACAACGTGCAGCTGATCAACCTCGGTACCGAACCATGTACCATCGAGATTGGCCAAAAAATCGCTCAACTCATCATAATTCCAGTTGCCATTCCAGAGCTTGTTGAGGTTGCTGAATTATCAGAGAGCGCACGCGGTACTGGCGGGTTTGGGAGTACGGGGAAATTTTAAGACTGACATTGACCTTTTTTGCTAGATAGCGTACTTTATAAGTACTTTTATCCACTATTTTTTTATGGAACAATCTACCCCAGAAGGTAGTGCACAAACCACCGATCCTTTGCCGAGTAGCGACGACGACCCTTTACCTACCGAACGTCTTCGAGAACTCGACACGCTTTTTGAAACAACAGCACCAGCCGAATTAATCAGCTACGGTGAAGATTACGACGAAATACCAAAAGAACACGAAACGTCGTTTAATCATTTTTCTCACGAACGCATCTCACCACTCGGTCACCACCATCTCGCCCGTCTGTGGCGCAAAAGGTAGTCGGCCTCCACGAATATCTACCCTATGCGGTAGGTATTCTTTTTCTTGTTGAAAAAATATTTTTTTGTTACCATACCAACGTTATTCATATATATAACCGTATGCCAGGAGGGAGACAAGAACTATTATTTGACACGAGCGACATAGAAGCTGACATTAAAGCTGAGAAACAGCAAAAGGCTCTTGAGCAAAAAGCCATCAAACACCCTGTTGCTGAGCTAGAAGACTTATCTGACGAGGCAATGGAGATCGCGGACGAAGGAGACGAGATAAAAAAATCGCTTGAGAGTATGGTAAATGAAAATAACGATTCTCTTCCTACGCTGGATCAAAATCTTTTGCAAGAAGATTCAGACGAAGAGGTGCACGAGATAACCGACGATATGATCATACCGGATGAAGAAGCGTCCGGAACGATCATCGAATATCCTGACGCGAACTATGAATACGAAGGCTTGAGCGAGCGAGCTCAGGAGGCTAACCGAGCATTTGATCGAGCGATTGCTCGAGCGAAAGAAATTCTCGACGATAAGGTTACACCACTTTTGCAAGAACGAGCTTCTATGAATAATATACTTTCAAAAAATAAGACGCTGCTTGCAACCTATGAACCTCGCTTTAAACACATCTCAAACGAGATAACCCGATACAAGAATGACCATAAGGAAGCCGTAGCAGAGGCCTACAAAGCCTTCGAAGAGGCAATGGCTGACGAACCAGATTCTATTGCCAAAGCACGTCGAAAAAAACAAGCACGATCTATGCTCGATCAGAATGCGGATTCGTTGGCGGCGTAATACGCGTAATCCATAGTATAATCCTATGAGTATCCAACCTGAAAAAAGCCACGCTACACCTCGAACATCGGCTGCTGATATACGTACGAGTACACCAAATTCGATGCTCGAGTACTATAATTCCAGATTGCAAATCTGTTTAGCAGAACAGCACAGGTATGCTGATAAACAAAGAGAGCCTGATGAAAACTATACAGCTCTAGAAGACGAGATATCTGATCTACGCAAAAAAATTGCCACGGAATTAACCGAAAAAGGACAGGAATCCTCAGATGTTCACGACAATAAAGATACAGCCGTCCAAGCGTTTAACAGACTTCCCTCTCAAACTACTCTTCGCGACCCCGAGATTCCTTCACCCGAAGAACTTTCATCGCCTTTTTCACCAGCTTTGTTCCGCGATATACATATACTCTCAACTGATTATCCCTATCAGGACGAGGGAGGTGAAGAAAAAGAAGATGACGGCTCTGGTAACACACATCATCTTCCCCAAACACCTTGAGCTGCAATGTTAGTCATCTACCCCAGTCTAGACCGATATGCCGAAGTTTACTCCAGACGAACGTAAAATTCTTGAAGAATATGTTACCAACGTTGGTGGCGATATTTTTGCCATCAAAAATCTTTCAGGAATTGTTGGCGCGGTGTATGCTCGTTACAGCCGCGCTAAAACTGGTTTTCAAGAAACGCTGCTTAAAGAGTTCGTACAAGAAGGGATGGTTGATAGTGAGCATGCAGCCGAATTAATCGAACGTGTACTGATAGCATATGGTGACGATTCTGTTGGCGAACTCGAAGGCGCACATGTGTCACTCGAAAATATTTCAGTTCTCGCCACCAAAGAAGTAGAAGATCGTCGAATCGGCGGCTCACCCATCGAAAAATCTACTCGATATATTTTTTTTGACGAGTACGATGAAACGGGCGCATACCGTTATGTCCGCCCACCAGAGATCATGCGCTCGGAAATCGCTAGCGAATACGTGGCCACCATGGATTTTTTATTCGATACCTATAAAAGCCTGATCCAACCGATGCAGCAGTTTTACCAAGAGCTATTTCCGCTTGAAAAAGCGACTTACGACGTGATCGGTAAAGGCGCTAAACAAACCTACGCCGACCTGACCAACGAAAAAGATCAGAAAGCCTTTAAACTGACCCATAAAATCGATCTCAAAACCAAAGCGTGCGATACCTTGCGCTGCTTACTACCACTCTCGACCAAAACAAACGTCGGTTTATTTGGTAACGGCCGTTTTTTTCAGTCACTCATCTCACATTTGCTCAGTACGCCATACGAAGAAGTAGTCGACATCGGCAAACAAACCTTCACTGAGCTCGGCAAAGTGATTCCCAAATACATTCACCGCGCGAGCCCAAAAACCTATAACCAAACGATTGATCGCGAGATGCAACGGCTGGTAACCTCACTCTTTCCTATGCCTGTCTCAGGTGGTGTGGGGGAGAATGAGCCTGTACACCTTGTACCACTCGCCGAGCGTAACACCGAAGAATATTTGATTGCCACCATGCTCTACCCATACGTACGTCTTTCATTCCAAGAAGTATATGATAGAGTATACAAATTTGACCAAAAAACCCGTCTTACTATAAAAAATACCTACGTCGGCACCCGTACAACACGACGCGATCGACCCGGACGAGCGCTCGAAGCTGGCTATACGTATACGTTTGATTTGTGTGCTGACTTTGGTACGTACAAAGATTTGATG
>JBPOHP010000183.1:0-2983 GCA_052035445.1 Candidatus Magasanikiibacteriota bacterium | reverse complement strand
CATCATTATCAGTATCATTGGTCCACGGATTAAGACCATAACGATACCAATCAGGAGAAGAGAGTTGGTTAACCATCTCTTTCGCAACCAAATGACCCGGCGAAAGCAGGATGATCAAGGAACTTATAATAAATAGACGAAATATAAAACGTTTCATAAAAAAAATTAGCTAATATAGTTTTATACCAAAAAAGCTAAATTTTGTCAAATATTAGCTCTAAAATTTAATTTGAAAACTGCCTAATTTTGAAAAAAATACTATCTAAAAAGCAGTACGAACGACGAAAGCGCACCAACTACAACAAGTGCCGCTATGGGCAAAACTAATAAACGAGGATGCGCACTAACAAAACCTTGTCGCACAAGTATTCGCTGCTCAATAGCGCGAGCATAAACATATAACATAATAAGTATTTCACCTGCGATGAGAATACCACCGATACTACCCATCACACGGGTAAAATTTTTAACACCTACCGAAAAAATGATACTTGGAATCG
The DNA here is from genome assembly GCA_052035445.1 of Candidatus Magasanikiibacteriota bacterium. Classification (GTDB taxonomy): domain Bacteria; phylum Patescibacteriota; class Patescibacteriia; order Magasanikbacterales; family GWA2-37-8; genus CAZQUL01. The sequence continues at coordinate 2,483 of JBPOHP010000183.1, read as the reverse complement.
CCACAACCAAAAAACGTGCCCACCATGGCGAAGAACGAACGTCCCACACTAATGACTCATATAAAGCAGTACCGATTCCGCAATAACAACTAAACATTGCCAATACGGCACATAAAGCTCCAAGAATACGGACTCCTGAGCCAAGGTGATTACCGAGCCCTATCGTCGCAACGGGAGTAGTAGATAATCCCGTTACCCCAACCACAGCTAACGTAAAAAATACACACACCGCAATCGGCAACAATGTTCCGACGACCACGGCAATCCGAAAATGACGATACGACCGTTTGAGCAGCTCATGTGCTTGAGCAATAGCTGGAGCACCATGCAAGGCAAACAATGCTACGCCAAAAGTTGGCACAAGTTGCCAAAATGATACAGTCTGTTGTTCGCTCGCAACGACCGTCGGTTGTTGGTGGAACAAGGCATATCCTGAGAGACCAAGCAATAATCCGATAACACCCACACTAGCTATCTGCACTGTTTTTTTTACCACCGAAAAACCACTTATCACGACAGCACTTGCGATTGCCCAAAACCCATAACTCCAAAGTCGCGCCGAACCACCAAATAGCCCCGCCAACACATCTCCCTCTCCTACCATATACGCCACTAAAGCTCCCAACCAACTTAATATAACTATCAGCAGAAGGATTTTTTGCAGCCGGGCGTGCACTACCACACCAGCCAACCCTGGAAGTTGTAATGATTTTTTGAAGGCATATGAAACTTCACCCACCATGAGATTAACAATAAGCATGATGAAACCAAAAAAAACAATGATTCCGCCAGCCACTAATCTATGCATGGGAGCAAAAACATACGGCAAACCAAACATACCGGCGCCAATCGTGACGCCGGTTATAAGGAGGGTAGAGGAAAAAAATACTCTCATTCCAAAAAATTTAAGCTGTCTTTTTGTGAATACCTAAGTGTTTAAAGGGGGGCGGACTAGGTTTTTGAGGCACGCTACCAAGAATCATATCGGAAGTTATTGCAATCTCATCCCCGTCAAGTCCGTCGTCTGCTACATTTTCCAATAAGCCATCAAGATCCATCATATGATCTTCGAATCTTAGACCTACCACAACTTTATCGTCATATTTTTTACGCATGACACCTTCACTATTAGCTTTTTTAACATCGGCGATAAGGTCTTTAGCTTTCTGAACCATAGATCTTTCGGGATTATTATTAAGAGAACGTTCAATTCTTTTATGTGATAAAGGGTCGTGAATACCGTCAGATGTTCCAAAATATTCATCACCAGGCTCAATATCGTAAATATAGGTACGGGGCACTACTTCTGCCGCACCTAATGCTTGCGAAACAGTTTTTCGGAATTGAAACATCAAATTAAAAACATCCCTTTCTTCTTGGGATAATTTTTTTAAATCATCCTCAGTCTCAAACGTATCAAATAGATCTTTTATTTTCTGACGAGACACGTCAGAAAGATCTTTAGATATCTCTTTGTCCGCAAGAATTGCGTTTGGCGCACCATCATCTTCAGTTAGCTGGTCCAACTTACCCCGACGCAACCGATATATACGACTATCCCCTACATTAGCTACAACCAACTTTTTTTCACCATGTTTACCGCACCAAACTTTAAACAATGAAACTGTAGACCCCATATCTTCAACGCCGCGATGAGTGCCATCTTCTTTTCTAGTAGTACTGGCATGCATTTTCTTGTTCGTCTCTATGATTATATTCGATAAGGAGCGTGCCAATATTTCTGGACTTGCCTGTTCTCCGAGAGAGGCTACACCTTTTTCTATTTCATTTTTTGCAAACCTAGCAGCCTCCTCACCACGATCACTAGTACTCATCCCATCATAAACCGCTAACATATCATACCCAACAGTAAACGTATCTTCATTATGCCGAGGATGATTCTCAGAAGGTTCAGTTGCCGAACCAATTTCCACAGATTTTTTTTCTTTCGTTTCAGGTAAAGAAGACACGTCAATTTTTTTTGGTTCTTCAAATGAAGGGTCTCTCATGTCTATATCAAATCTTTTTCGTGAAATCATATGGGTATAATAGTAAGTATTATGCCTATAATAACATTTTTTTTATAATAAAAAAATACACTTGCTAACGTATTTTAATGTAGATGCTAAGGGGTTCGAACCCCTGACTCTCTCGGAGAACATCCCGATTGTGATCGTCCCGATTTATCGGGATAACCAGTATAATCTACATAAAATCAACTGAGAGATAAAGAAAATAAAGGAGCCCGCAGAGATTTCTCTCTTTGGGCTCTCGGTTAGCTGTTGAACTTCCGTCAGAAAGTGAGGAACTCGATAAGCTTCTCGGCGGTCAGGTCAGGCGCGCACGGCACGCGGCGGATGGTACTCCACGGAACGAGAATGTTCCCACTCTTGAGGATAACCGTTTCCTTACCACTCTCCGCCGCCTTCTCCGCACGAACCACCTCGTTGCCCGAGCCCTGGCGAACGCCGCTTCTGCCCTTG
>JBPOHP010000098.1:0-15913 GCA_052035445.1 Candidatus Magasanikiibacteriota bacterium | reverse complement strand
TACTTAAGATCTCAAACGATTGAGGGCTTAAGTAGAGAGCCTTGGCACAAAACTCCTCCAAAAGTACACCACCACCCGCCATTCGGCGGGTGGTGGTGTTTATTATCCTTAAACTTTTTTTCGTTTTTTTTGCGAAATATTAAACCCTAAATACTTACCAAACATTAAATGAGTGACTGCATCGATACAGGGAATGGCCGAAAATACGATCAACGATACGGGTACTATTGCCCACTGCGCGATCATGTATAAATACCGAGACGGACGCTCGGTGTGAGGGCGCGGGGGGAGTAAAAGTAAACTTAATATCATAGACAAAAGGAGGCCAACCATAGCAATAGTCATCAGAACTTGTAATACTTGTGGGGTGGTAAAAAATAACGCGCTCTGACGAGTAACTTCATCTGCAAGCCATAGCGGCAATCGGCCCATGACCGTTATTAAAATCGCCACTACCCCCCAACTCCATTTACCTTCAATTTCATGAAAAAAAACAGCTGCTTTTTTAATCCAAGGAATTTCTGGATGTTTACGAAATTCCCATAATAAATAAGGAATATGCTCACTCCCCCAAGCCCACCGCCGCTGCTGGTAGTATAAATTTTTTAAACTTTGCCACATCGTATCATCGTGAACAGTATCCATGGAAACAGGGATATAGAGCGGAGTTACTTCGTAGTCGCTATGGTATTTAAACCAACACTGAAAAAAAATTCGAGAGTCTTCGCTGACAATATTTTTTGCATGCCCACCCACATCAATTGCCGCCTTAAAACTCATGCTATGAGAAGAAAAAGTCACCAAACTATCTAAACGTGCCAAGCTAAATAACATCCAAAACGTGGTTCCAAATGCCATGATGCGCAAAACTGCGTGTGATTCCCAAATATTATTGTTATACAAAGTAACCGGTTGAAACGAGCTGTGCGTCGGGCGCGGGTGTGTAAGGTACATGACATGCAGATGCGCAAAATACTCTGGATGGACAATAGTGTCAATATCAAATACCGAAATAATAATATCTTCATACCGCCAACTTCGCTTGTCGGCATACTCTTTAAATATCTGTTCTGCATAGTGCACGTTCGATCCTTTTCCCACAATTTCACCTGGCAAATTATCAGGATGTGTTGAATAAATAATATCAGCAAAAATACCAGCATACTCCTCTGCTACTATTTTTTGCACAGACTCCCAATGCGCCATTTTACGAGCTTCCCCAGCCAAAACGACGTAGAGGTGGTCTGCTGGGAACGTTGAGTTACGGAGCGCATTAAGCGTGGAGCGCACCACTTCGATACTTTCTGTTGCGATCGGCAAAAACACCACACTCTTAGTTTTTTCCCACGCAGGAAAAGAAGTAATAAGCCGCTCAAACCACGCAACCCGCAACGCGCTTCTAAAACGAAGCCACGAGATAACCAAATACAGAGAAAAATATAACACCCGCAACACCCAGTAAATATCGAAAATGATTATCACATACATCATCACCAGTGGAGCAAGAAAAGACAAAACAACGCTTGTGATAAGCGTTCCCCAAATTAAAACACCCGGAATCATTTCATACAATCGAAATCGCTGATAATCGGATATCATACATCACACATTAACCTGACCACCTAAACGCGGCGCACCGCTATACGTCGCCGACACATAACTGGCCAGCTTTTGGCCAAAAAAATCCACCGGTCGTTCGGTTGGGTACGGAGGTCGTACACACGCATACACCGGCACCATACGAGCGAACGCTATGCTATTAGCAATGGTAGTGGCGACTCTAGTACTCGTAAATGATCCCTTACCCATCACAACACCGATCGCTGAGATATCTTCACCAACACTGCTAAACTCTGTCAATAACGAAGCTAGTAGGTTCAAACCACCGCCCGCAGAGCGTATATTTGAGACACGCTCACCCCACCTTTCATGATAAAAAAAATAAACTTTCCACCCCTCAGACGGATCAAGCACTATTTCCATACTACGTAACAGCATGTAATCGGTCTACCAACAGACTATGTGGTGACTCGAATAATTGTCTAATAAATACGTCGCCTAATTCCTGGCGTTCTCTAAATTCTTTTTCATCCATAAGCGTATAATGCAACACTCTCCCCTGCTCGCGTTCAAACCGCGAGATCACTTTTTCCAAGGCTGGCACAGTAAGCGCCCCTACCAATAAAACATCGGTTAAAGCCGATCGTTGTAGAAAAAAACCAGTCACAAGACATATTTTTACGTCGCCAGCAGCAGACAGCAACTCATCAAGAAAATTTTTTTGTTCTAAAATCTGTGCTTTTGCTAAAAATGAGGACAATTCATTATAGAGAACATGATTGGTCGCAAGAACGTAATATTTTGAGCGTTGCAATAATTCAGGATCTTCTTCAGTATCAATAAGAGTCTGATGGATAATGCCAAATTTTTCTAAATTGGCTAATTCACGACGAACTGCATTCAGTTGAATATTGATGAGACGCACTAATTCTCGAACATAAAATTTTCGACGTGGCTCGCGAAAAAAAATATAGAGTAATTTAACGCGAGTTTTTGACCCGAAAAAATGCTCGAGCATATTCAGAATAGCCTTGACCAAAGCAGTAATAGTCTCATGTTACCCTAAAAGAAGCCGTAGCGTGGACAAATTATACTAAAATAAGTATACTGAGTTTATTATTCTGAGTCAAAAAAGTGCTCGTATGGAAGAAGCCCTGCGCTTACACGAATTTTTTATTGAGGGGGGAAATCCTGATGCGTCTCAGGTAGTTTTACACATCACAGAACCATCAACACGCGACGAACAGGCGAAAGGGATTTTTTTTGTCTTATTTGAAATTGAAGGTGGAACACCAGATTACAGCGAAGAACTTGATCGCGCTGTTGAAGAAGTAAAACATGCATACTATGAATCAGTCAGCACTCCCGAGGTAGCACTCGAACAAGCCCTTGATGCAATTAATAAACAAAGCGTGCACCTCACTCGACCCTATGCTAAACTGCATAGCATAGTTGGAGTGCTAGTGCATAACGCTATTATTTTTGCATTTCACGGTACCCCATTGATTATCCTCTACTATAAAAATCGTGAAGGACGGTACTTGGAACTTGATCTTGTACAACAGAACACAACCGACTCTCAAGTTACTAATTCAAATCCCGTACTGTTTACGCAAATTATTCAAGGTAAGATTACACCTGGCGACGTTATTTTTATCGGATCAAGTAAGAGTCTATCCGCAACAAAAGGCGAACAACTCCGACAGCTCATTACTACTCGAAGTCCAAAAGAAAGTGCCATGTTGATTGAGCGTGGATTGAGAGGATTACCCAGCAGCACGTCATATGGCGGATTAATTTTGAGCCTCTCAAAATCTTCACCGACCGTTAATCCACTTACCAAGTACCGATCAGCCCCCCAAGGCTCAGCAGCATCGTTACAACATTTTTTTTCGACGGAGCAAAAAACCAACGAGACGCTAACGTCATCACTAGGTCGTCATTTAGGCAACAAGCTGCAATCAAAAATAAGCACACTCCAATCAACCAACGAACCTTATGACACAGAGGAAACAAACTATATTCCACCTCATGCACGTGTCCGACAAGAATATACGCTGCCTCGGACTCAACGGTCAGTAAAAGCTCGTACAACCAGTAAAAAAATCCTTCTAGGAGCTAGTTACGCTGGCGCGGGCATTTTGCGTGGAGCCACCGAAGTAGTACATTTCATTTTTAATATAGTCAACACGATAAAAAATTGCTTTATCGTTCTCACCAACTACCGTAATCGTCGCCATTTTGTTCTCGATGGCTGGCACCGGACGTGGCGGGGTTATAAAGAACATTTTTGGCAATTACCCTTATTTACTAAGGCGTTGTTTGGTATATCACTGATTCTGATTGTAATTTTTATTACTAGCATTATCCATATTCGCAGAAATCAGCAGCGGGCGAATGAACAAAAAGCAGTTGAAGAAACCTTTCGCTTTGTTGGTGACAAACTTGATTCTGCAGAAAGCTCTCTTATCTACAATAATACGACAAACGCATTAGATGAAATATCACAGGCAGAAGTAGCACTCCTTAAAATGTCTTGTGATACACCCAATAGGGCGGAGACATGCTCTAATCTAAAAGAGCGCATCACCACACTTTCGCTTAAAGCTCGCAATATCACGTCTATCGAACCACAGATCGTGACCACGTTTTCTGCCACAACAGAAACACCAAGTCTTGTTAAAATCAATACCCTTCTACTTTCCTACTCCTCTAATACTTCAACAATTTTTACCTATAATTTACTCACCAAAGAATCGGGCACACTCCTTACCACGAGCACTGGTTTTATCGCCGCCGCTGTTCCCAAAGAAAATGATTACGCGCTTTTCTTAGCTACAGACGGAACACTTCTTTCTTTCAACCCAAAAGATAAGACTTTTAAACCACAACTATTCGCTCTCCCCTCATCGCCCGCAGGACACACCATCAGCAGCCTCACGGTTTACAATCGTCGTCTTTACTCGCTTGACGCAGCCACCGGTCAACTCTATCGCCACGAAACAATTCGCGGTGGATTTGGCCCAGGCCGAGAATGGATTAAAGACAGCTCGCTTGATACTCGCGGCAGCGTTGACGTAACAATTGATGGTGATATCTTTATTCTAAACCCGAACGGAACACTCAAAAAATTCACGAACGGGTTGGCACAAAATTTTACCCTTCAGACTACTGACCCTCTTCTGACAAGCGCTCGTCGTATTTCTACCTATACCGATCTTACCTACCTCTATGTGCTTGATACAACCGGTAAACGACTACTTATCTACGACAAAATTGGCAAACTTACCAAACAGATTATGTCCCCTCAATTTTCTGAACCATCAGACATGATTATTGACGAAGAGGCTAAGATTGGCTACATAATTGATGGCGATAAAATCTATAAAATTGATTTGCCCATATAAATTTCAAAAAATCATACAAAAAAACACTCCGATTACTCGGAGTGTTTTTTTGAAACGGTTGAAAGTTATTTGAGAGTAACTTTACCACCAGCTTCTTCGATTTTCTTTTTCATTGCTTCAGCATCTTCTTTCTTGACGCCTTCTTTTACCATTTTTGGAGCGCCGTCAACGAGAGCTTTCGCATCAGCGAGACCAAGACCAGTGATTTCTTTCACTGCTTTGATGACGTTGATTTTGTTTGCACCTGCATCAGTAAGTTCAACGTTGAACTCAGTTTTCTCAGCAGCAGCAGGAGCACCAGCGCCAGCAGCTGGAGCAGCCATCATCATGGCAGGAGCAGCAGCAGAAACGCCGAATTTCTCTTCAAGAACTTTAACAAGTTCAGCAAGGTCCAAAACGGACATTTTTTCGATTGTTTCTACGAGGCCTTTGAATTTCTCTGGGACCTCAACGATTTTCTTTTCGTCGGACATAGTATTGAAAATAAAAATATATAATAATACACAGGTCAGAATGCTTACCAACAGTCGACGGTCAACAGTCGACGGTCAACAGCTGCTTAAAGGACTGTTGACGGTTGACTGCTGACCGAAAGCAACTTCGTTAAGTTTTCTGAGAATCTTTAATGTTATTAAGAACACTGACGAGATTGCGGATATTTCCGGCAAGCACGTTAACGAAACCGGAGACCGGCGCATTGAGCGTACCAACGAGCTGACCAAGAAGCTGATGTTTGCTGGGGAGGCTGGCAAGGTTTTTAACACCGGACGCATCAATGAATTTGCCTTCGAGAATACCACCGTAAATAGTAACGATTTCATTCTCTTTGGCAAAGGTATACACAACTTTCGCAGCTGAGACTTCATCAGTCATGGCCATGAACGTGGCAACACCACCTGGAAACGATTTTGGTTCGATAGTTGTCTCACCAAGATCGTGGAGGGCTTTTTTAACGAGCGTCTTTTTGGCAACGAGTACCTTGACGCCTTCAGCCCGAGCTTTACGGCGGAGATCTTCTGCTTTAGCAACCGTCAAGCCTTGAAAATTAGCGAAGACGACCGCTTTTGCTTCTTTCAAACCGCTTTCGAGCGTGGTTATCGTTGATTGTTTTTGTTGTCGAGATTTTGGCATAAGTTGGTTGAATGGTTGAATAACCACTTCGTTTATTGGTTTTGGATGCATCCATGTGCCAATAAAAAAATGCGGTTATTCACCACAGACAATCAATAAGGCCGACCTTTGATTTAAAATCTATCAGTAAAATCTTTACGAATGTACTAATACATTTTGTGCCTCGGCAGGGAAATTTAATGCCGATGAATCGGCACCCTGCTGTCTATGGGTGATTATTTTATAGCACGGTTCAAAAATATTGTCAATAATAAAAAATCACCGATCAAAATCGATCAGTGATTCTCCAAAAAACCGCACTTGGAGGCGCCGACCAGACGGCTGGCAGCCCTCCTACTTGGCCGGTGCGGCAGTGCCCACGGCCCACGGGCCAAGCAGCCACAGGCGCAGCTTGATCGAGCCATCGTTTGACCGTACCGCATAGTACACCGGCACCGTACGGCCAAGCTTTGGCGAGGCGCCATCAAGGACCTGCTCGTCGAGCACACAGGCTGCCGGATCACCATCCGGAACGCTGAAGGTCCCCGAAATCAGCACATCATACGCAGGCACTTTCACCAGTTGGGTGGGATTCCCCTGGTCATCTTTTTGACCCGGAATCAGCGATTCGGGGATCGTCAGGCTGACCACAGGATAGTTGTTCAGATCAGCACACGAAACCAGCTCGCCGGTCGCGGCCGCCGGAAAATCCTGCGCCGCCTGCGCGACAGCCTGAGAGTCGTTGAAGTTCGGCGTCGGATCAAACGTGCCGTAGCAGCCACCGACTGTCATGGCCAGGGAAAGCAGCAATCCACTAAACTTCTGCATCGTAAACATGTGAGACTCCGATCGTGTATTGGGATCGTATGTTGGGGCTGGTTGACTTGAGCGACTCGACTACTGGACCTCGAGCGAGCACGTGGCACCGTACCACTTGTAACCCCCAAGCATCAGCTCGAGGGTGACGGTATTCGTCCCACCGTTCGTGTAGGCGCTGTACAGATAGACATTCGCCATACCGAACTGGCCGCGATCTCCGCTCATGAGCCCCGACTCGCTCATCACGCAATTTTTCTGGCCGCTCTGCGTGACAGTACTCCGGAACGTGACGTTGGTCGAAAAGCTGCGCGCAGGCGTAGAAGGTGTTGCGCACGACGCGTAGCCGCCGCAAGCATGGGGATCGGTCGACATACCTCCCGGATCGGCAGGAAGATCGCACCGCACAGCATGGTTCGTCAGTGGCAAGTCATCGCACTCAACTGCCTTCGCCCCAATCGGGATTCGGCTTGCATCGTTGAAGGACGGGCGGGGCGGCGGATCCCCACACCCTGCAGCGAAGACGCACGACAGAGCGGCAGCGACACCCAGAGACATGGAAAGCTTACGCATGGGTCACTCCTGAAGAGCTTAAAAAGAACCGTCGTTTTTCTTGCCGACGTCCGGCAAGTTAAAATCGACAAAAAGAGATATACGCTGCTTTTATAAATATGTCAAGATATTATCGGGATAAGTATATAATTTTGCTGTAAAATGGCTCGCTAAAGCTATATTAGCGAGCTTGATTGTAAGATAATTCCTCAGGAGTTATGACCGGGCGTTCGCACCATAATTTGGCACTGCAGGTAAGGAGTAATGGGCAAAACATGGCGATACAGTCAATTTTTTCGCAGTGACCGACGCGCTCCGGATCTTCGGCGCGATCCACATCATCAGCAGCCACACATCGACCGCCGGTCCCGCACCAACCGCCAACCTCGTTACAAGCTACACGCTCGCAATATCCTCGCGTATCGCCAGATCGTCGTGCGATACACCACCTGTTACGCAATTCCATAGACGAAGACACTAACCGTACACAATCGGCACCGGTTGAACATTCGGTCATATCCCCTTTTTCAAACGCACCACAACCAACTTTCATCACTACAACAAGGAGTAACCCGGATCTTTTACGTAACAACATGCATCACCTCAATAAAAAACCACCAAAAATGTTAACAAAAAAAACGAGCGTCGACAATATGATCGACGCTCGACAAATACTTGACTTATCCGATAATAGTACCGCGGAATTTTTTTCCGGCAAAAATCTTTTTGACCTGTTCAAGATCGCTGCCTTTGGCAAAAAGGACTTTCAAGCCAAGTCGTTCAGCTTTTTTGGTAGCGATCGGGTCAAACGGAGCACTCATGCCTGGTGTCCAGGTGCTACCGACAATCATTTTATACTCTTTCCATGAGAGTTGCTCAAATTTCATTGCCGTCGGATCAAGCGCTGGATCAGCCGAATACACATAATCGATATTTGAAAGATTAACCACCTCAGTAGCTCCAAAATTCTCGGCCAGAAGCACGGCGTCAGTATCGGTCGAACACCCTGGTTTCCAGCCGCCAGCGATAACAATTGGTTTTTTGGTTTTAAACGGCACGGTCGGATTTTTTACTACTTCGGGGTGTGCTAAGTCACCAAACATCAACCGTACAAATTCGGCGTTGAAATGGGTAGTATGAATTCCCATCCAATCAAGCAGTTCTGGGGTTGTCTTAATCAGTTGCGACAAGGCTGTTTGATATGTCCGGCACGTTGCCCCACCGCCAATCACGAGAATAAATTTTTTGCCTTTTTTAACCTCGCTGATGATCAATTTTCGAAAATTTTTGAGAAACTCATAATCAAAGCCAGTTTTGGGAATAACGATTGAACCACCGACAGAGAGAATGATAAAATTTTTTTTCATAGAAACGAGGTAGATAAGCATGGATAAATATCCTCCTTTTTTCTGACTAACGATTAAAAAAATTTTTTTTGCTGTCGCGATTGAGTTTTGAATCTGGTTGTCGTTTAAAAAATTCTGGTCGCCCTGCAAGCCAGCGGCTCGGGGTGCGATAGGCCACCCGCCCTTTATGAGTACGATTATTGGAATACTGTTTCATAGCGCATAAAAAACTACCCCTGACGGGATAGTTTTCTGTATTAATCATCTTTTTTGAGAAGCCAGCTGGCAAACCAACTCACCACCGACATAATGAGGGCGCCCCAAAATGCCGGCATAAAACCAGTGACGACAAACCCTTTAACAACCGTAGAGGTGAGCCAAAACATGAGTGCATTGATTACCAAACTAAACAAACCAAGGGTTAGAAGCGTAAGCGGCAACGCCAACAGCGAAATGAGTGGGCGGATAATGGCATTAACCAAGCCAAGCACAAGCGCCGCAATAAGCGCCGTGTAAAAACTAGCCACTGCCACACCCGGCAAATAGTACGCAATGCCCATAAGCGCGCCAGCCGAAACTAACCAACGGAGGAGTAAGCGCATATAAAAAAATTATATCCACCCTATAGTACCTAAAAAACGCGCTTCGTTCAAGAGTTGTAGAGAGAAATGCTAACGGTTCGGAAAACTCGCCATCATCCCCTGGTCTGGTGCCTCTCTACTCCATAATTCTACATCAACATGCCACCGCATAGCTGGCGTAATTGCAATCGCAAACCGCGCTCCAAACCGCCGAGCTTTTTCAACAATTTCGGCGATTTTTTCAACCGGTAAACCAAATTCTGACATTGGAATGAAATCCGTGATACAAAATACTCGCTGCTTACCTTCATCTTCGTAGACCACAACATCAGTTGCGGCGTCTGGGCCAAGACCAGGCACTGGTGCGTTAAACGCAATTTGGTCTGACTGATATCCCCGGTCATCGATAAGTTCATTAAAAAACAATTTTCGTGCCTGGTTCCGAGCCTCGTAATCTTTCTGACTTTGAATAAGATAGCGCGGCCGCGGCGACGCAACAGTGTCTTCGAACATGCGACCAGCCGGTTTTTTGTTCTGATAGTTCATATATTATGAGTATAACGCACAGCGTTTAAATAAAAAACCACCGCCTGTTCAAGACGATGATTACCAAGTATCGTAACGGTTTTAAAAATGTTGTAAAGGGTGGTGTGTGTAAAAATAACTCCCTAGCCATGTGTCCGTTCTAAAAACACCTCAGCCACCAATGGCGCTGGCCACTTCCCAGATTCTTTAATACTCACAAAACTATCAGCCGTAACTATCACATGGTCAAGTACTTCTATACCAAGCACGTGCCCCGCCCGCACCAGCCGCTCAGTCACCGCCAGATCATTCGCTGACGGTATCAAGTCGCCACTAGGATGATTATGTGCGACGATCAAAGAACTCGCGGTGTGTAAAATAGCACTTTCAAATACTTCACGCGGATGTACTAAACTTGTATCGAGGAGCCCAATCGAGACGATTTCTCGCTTAATTTGCTGCAACCGGGGATCGAGATAAAAAATAACGAGATGTTCTTTTTTGAGCACGGCAATATCGCGCAATTCTCGTGCCACGTCTTCGGGTTTCATGAGGAGTACTGCCTTTTTATCTTTGAGCAATCGTTTCCCGAGCTCGAAGCATGCCACGATCTCACAGGCTTTTGCCTCGCCAAGACCATACACTTGTGCCAATTCTGAAACCGGCGCATCGACCAGCCCTTTACCACTAAAACTGCGCAAAATAGATTCAGCCAACTCAACGACGTTCAAATTTTTGGTGCCCGTTCGCAAAAGCAAGGCGAGTAGTTCGCTATTTGATAATTTGTCAGGGCCGTATTTCAGCATTTTTTCTCGTGGACGGTCGACGGAGGGAAGATCAAGTAGTTTCATAATATCTTATCTAATTATGTTCATCTGTTCCTTCTTCCCCTGCATCACGTGTCTCTACGTGTTTCAGATAGACGAATTTATAAAATGGCCAAAAAGCCAATACTACAAAAACAAACTGAAACGCGTAATAAACAACAACACCGACCGCCTCAAGAACCCGACTCTCGGAAAAAAAATCCATATCTATTTTAGGACTGAGTGTGCCATCAATTTTATGACATTCCACATAATCCGGAACTCCGAAAGCAGTTCGTCTTCTAGATATTTTTATTACCGTATCTAACCATGGAGTGCTACCCGGATACTGCGCGTCACATACTTTCTGAGCTTTAGGAAGAAAAATGAATTTTCTCGTTATATAATCAAAAAAATGATAGAAAAAAACATAAAAAATCCCAGCAAGTACGAAGATAATAAAACCTTTCCACGTAGCTGTTTTCTGCATACTAGTTTTTTTACTAGATTTATTCTCCATATTTTACGTGAGTTCTTTAATCCTATTCTCCACGATCTCCAAATACTTCTGCAATTCTTTGGCAAGCGCACTCCCCTCTTCGTATTTTTTAATACCTTCCTCCAGATCAATATCATCACGCTCAAACCAGTTCACGATTGTCTGAAGTTTTTCATATGATTCTTTAAATTTGAATTTCGATTCTTTTGATTTTGGCATATTGACTTTTAATCAAAAAGTGTTAGACTATGGCTATCACGACGAGGAAGGTTCTCCAAGGGTTTTGTCCCGAAGAGAGCTTTTTTCTTTTTTATTAGCCAATTTACCCTCTAATGAGTTCATAAAATCAAATATATTAAACTCTGGGGTGCTCAATTTTTTAAAAAGACTCGAATAACGCTGCTTGTTTGGAATAAGAAGTTTCATTAATTTTTTCTGTTGTAATAAATACTCTACGAGACAATAAAAATCCCCATCCCCGGTAACCAATACCGCTTTATCAAATTTTGAAAACTGAATCATGGTGTGAAGAACTAATTCCGCATCAACATTACCTTTAGTCTTACCGTTTTGCAGTTCTAGTGTTGGTTTAAAAACACAGACATAGCCTGCGTTTTGTAAATAAGTATATAACGACTCATTTCCTTTAACGTAGGCAATAAAAAGAAAAGCCTGACTAACCTGATACTTATCTTTTAAGTACTGACGAAAACGCCGAAAATCAAGTTTCCAACCGAGCTCACGAATGCTTAAATTAAGGTTTTGACTATCAATAAACGCAAAATTTTCTGAACTTTTTTTCATAAAATTATTTGATAATACCATCACGTTTCCCGTCGTGAACTTGGATAGATACCCGAGTACCAGATACCAACTTTGTAATACTAGAAATAACTTCCCCGTTTTCATTTCGCACGACACTATACCCGCGTCTCAGCAACCGCCTGGGATCAACATTTGCTAACAGAACGGATGACTGGCGCACCGTGCGTTTATACATCTCACACATCGTCATCATGTTCTCTTTAGTCTGACCAAAATTCTGAATCAGCTGTTCAGCTGGGACGAGCAGCGCCTGCAGAGCAGCCGATAGCATCTCTGCCGACTGTTGTACCCGCTGACGATGGAGCGCAATCCCATGCTCAAGCTGATTCCCCATGAACTCCCGATCGCGAACAATATGATTCAGTAAACTCTCTCGATCAGGCACGAGCAGTTCGGCCGCGTTCGAAGGCGTCGAAGCACGTACATCAGCCACGCAATCCGCGAGTGTCTCATCGCGTTCATGGCCAATACCAGTGACAACCGGCACACGTGATGAATAAATTGCTCGAACAACTGCTTCATCGTTAAACGCCGCCAAATCTTCGAGTGAGCCGCCGCCCCGGATCACCACGATCGCATCAAGTCGATCTTTGTAGACCGTAAATTTTTCAAAAGCTCGAACAACATCGGCCACTGCCTCCACCCCCTGCACATTCACGTGCTGGAGTACCAACTCAACCTCGCCAAATCGATTACTGAGAATCCGTCGAAAATCTCCCCAGGCCGCACTGTCACGCGAAGCAATCACCCCCAGCCGTTCGGGAATTTCCGGCAGCGCGCGTTTTCTCTCGGGATTAAACAACCCTTCTTTTTCTAATTTCTCTTTGAGCAGACTAAAGGCTTTTTTGAGCGAGCCTTCACCAACTAATTCCACTTTCTGCACAGTAAAACTAAACTTGCCCGTTTTCTCGTACACTTTGGGATAGCCGAGTACGCGCACTTTCATCCCGTCAGCAAGTGGCTGACGCAGCATAAAAACCGTTGAGAAACAGCCAAGCACTGAATGTTCATCTTTAAGATCAAAGAAAACCCATTTACCTTGCGAAACTTTGTACTGCGAAACCTCACCTTCGATGATAAATTCACCAAAAATAATATCATTGACCTGACTGAGAAATGAGGTGACCGAAAAAGTTTGGAGCATATAAGTTCTACAGCTTGTCATTGCGAGCAAAGCGAAGCAATCTCAGCGGATTACCTTAATGTCTGCTACGAGTACTAGTCTAATCCACCGAGATTGCCGCGTCCTCGTTCCTCGGACTCGCAATGACACTCTTTTTATTAGCCAACTAACATTCGAAACAACCATTCAATCACCGGCTGTATCAGATCAAACAAAAACATCACAAAAAACAAAACAATAAAGATTCCGTAGCGCTCCATCACCTGCTGGATGGACCGAGCTTTTTCAGGGAAAAGCGCAAACAAAAGCTTTGATCCATCAAGTGGCGGAATCGGTACCAAATTAAACACGAGGAGCATGATGTTGGAATACACAATAATTTCGAGAAAAAACCGGATACTCACTGTTGGGAATAAACGAAGTACTAAGGCAAATGAACTGGCAAGTAACAGGTTAGAAAGTGGCCCCGCCACCCCAACGAGCGCCGGCCCCCATTTTTGATCCTTGAGGTTGTAGGGATTGAAAGGCACTGGCTTGGCATAGGCAAACATAAATCGGCCGCCAGTACTCAAAAACAAGAAAAGTGGCATCAAAATCGTTCCCCACAGATCAATATGGGCTTTGGGATTAATGGTTAAGCGCCCGGCATAGCGAGCTGTGGGGTCGCCCAACTGATCAGCGGTCCAGGCATGCGCATATTCGTGAATAATGCTGGAAGGAATGATGATGATAAAGTAGAAAATGAGAGACAGGATATCCATACTGTTGACAAAAAAGATTCATTAAGCTATGATCAGGCTTAGCAATTTCTAATGTCTAATAACGATTTTTATTAGAAATTAGACATGTGATAGTAGGCATTTTAAACGATTCTACTGTATTTAGCTAATTTCAACAACTATGAGCCGTTCTTGTACGCTCTGTGGAAAATTGGCCGCCCGCGCCAACCATGTTAGCCACTCCAACCAAAAAGTACCTCGTCGCCAAAAGCCAAACTTACAGCTTTTGACCATCGGCACTGAACGCATCAAAGCTTGTTCTACCTGCCGTCGCACCATCAACAAAAAAGTCGCCTAAACTCCGGCGTATCAAAAAATCCCTTCGAAACGAAGGGATTTTTTGATGTTTAGCCGCCGAGCCACAACGCGTGTCCCCTATGTATAGGTGGTGAACCGCACCAGTAACCCACGGGCTACTGAAATATAGGTAAACCTGGACAAGCTTTATAGAACACAATTGTCGCAGCCCTGGCTAAACGTGGGTAGTATACCAAAAATTATACTCATCAGGCAAGAAAACAGTGGCACTGATTGTCATCTCGTTTTCAGCTTGTTCAACGCTTCAATATACTGCTGCTTAATCTCCTGGCGCAGCTCGAACGTCGTCACAAAACTGCGATCGGTCTGATAGTTATGGCCGTAGAGCTTGTCTTCGAATTCGAACACCGGCGTACGTCCTTTTCGTGGCATACCGCGGTATAAAATGCCCGTGCAAATGCCGCATTTCATTGCCCAAAAAAGCATAATTAAGCCAATCGGGATTAAAGAGTTCTAGCGCAGCTACGCGTAATTCTTTCAAAATCTGGAGTAGTTCTTGATGTTCTTCGGGTGTTGCGTCGGTCATATCGAACGCATCTTCGCGTTTGCACCAGACCACACAGCGACCGAGATAGCTCTGATTTTGATGTACGTTTACTTTCCAATAGGTGTAATCTTTTATCAAATCTTGTGAAAAATCTTCGGGCATATTTTTGGCCACTAAGAATAACATCGATACTATACCACAACTTTACACGTTAAAATTGACTTTTACCCCCCCCATAGTAAACTACGGCAAGTATCTTATTTTATGTTTGTAGCATATGAACTTTAAAGAACGAGGTGCAAAATTTTTAGCTGCAGCTGGGTTAGCAGCTACACTCAGTGAAGGGTGCGCCGTTAATGTAGAATTAAAACCAGAAACTAACCCAAAAACACATCAAAAAATTGAAAAAGCAAATAAACAAGATCGAGCAGAAATAATAGATCTTGAAGCTTTACAAAACTTAGATAATAAATTCCGTAAATTACTCCAAGAGCAGCGCTACACAGCGCAAATGTTTACAACAGAACAAATACTGGAGTGGACACAAGAAATTGTAAACGGCTCAACGTTTACCACTCAAGATAAAGCTGCAATGCGTTCGGTACTTTCTAACATAAAATTTCAAAAGAGAACGGCCACACTTCGAGATACGGCCAGAAACCTTATGCTCATGCGAAAAGAGCTTGGGGGATCGACCGGAGAAAATTTACGAGGAGATAAAGAGAAAGAAAATACATGGACGATAATTTATGAAATCGAAGAATTAATTGCTGACGAACTACTCAAAAATAACTACCCTCAAGGCTCTTCTGATTTTTCGGAGGTTTAAATAAAAAATGCCGGTATCTTTGACCGGCATTTTTTGTTTTATATCTTCTGGACAATTTTACTCCACAAACCGCTGATAGTTGAAGATGACATTACGATCTCCAAACCAGTGCTTGATTTCATGTTGTGCTTCTTCGGCAGTTTCTGAGGCATGAATAAGATTCATAACCGCGCGTTTTTCGGTGTTTGCGACGGCTGGTGAATCAGCAGAGTAGTCGCCGCGGATCGTGCCCATTTCAGCCTGGTAGGGCATGGTTGGGCCGACAATTTTGCGTACCATGTCAACAGCGTGCACACCCTCTACTACCATGCGTACGAGTGGTGCTGAAACCATGTAATCAACGAGCCATT
>JBPOHP010000162.1:0-2395 GCA_052035445.1 Candidatus Magasanikiibacteriota bacterium | reverse complement strand
AAGAGATGAGAGCTATGTGGCGGTGTATCGATCCGATCGTTCAGGCGTGGAGCGAGAAAAAAATACCCTTACATGCGTATGAACCAGATACAGCTACTGCCCATAATATTCCTTTTCTTTCAGTTTCTACAGATGCTCATGCCTTTGTTCCGTTAAAAAAAGAAATTGGTATCATTGGTCTTGGAAAAATGGGAGCAAATTTGGCTCGCCGCTTGCATACACAGGGTTGGCACGTGGTTGGTTATAATCGCTCTCCCGAAGTGTCCGAGGCGCTTGCACGCGAAGGGGTGATCGAACAGGCAAAGACCGTTGAAGAGGTGGCTAAGAAACTTACGGGTAAGCGATGTGTCTGGGTAATGGTTCCAGCCGGTGCGCCAGTTGATGATATGTTGTTTGGAGAAAATGGTTTGGTGCAGTACCTGCGGGCACAAGACACTATTATTGACGGTGGCAACTCCAACTATCTTGACGACGCACCCCGTGCCAAAAAATTAGCCAAAAAGAATATGTATTTTTTGGATGTGGGTACCTCTGGTGGGCCGCAGGGAGCGCTCGAAGGGCCCTGTCTCATGATTGGTGGTGATGAAAAAGCATTTCAGTTGCATGAACAATTATTCCGTGATATTTCGAAAGATGGAAGTTACGCATTTTTCCCTGGGGTAGGCGCTGGTCATTTTGTAAAAATGGTGCACAACGGTATTGAGTATGGCATGATGCAGGCACTTGCCGAAGGTTTTGCGGTGCTGAAAAAGTCTCGTTACCACCTGAATCTATCGCTCGTCGCTCGGATTTATAGCCAGGGCAGTGTGATTGCGTCGCGCCTCGTGGACTGGATGCGCTCGGGATTCAAAAAACACGGCGAAGATTTGAAAGAGGTTTCAAGCACGGTCGCCCATACCGGCGAGGGTGCGTGGACGGTAGAAGCCGCCAAAAAACTCTCGATCGATGTACCGATTATTGCTGGCTCACTTGCCTTCCGCAAAAAATCGAGCAAAATCAAAACCTACACAGGAAAAGTTTTATCAATGCTTCGAGGTGAGTTTGGTGGTCATAGTACACAATAAAAAATTACGTGGCGTGCTCGTGCCACGTATTTTTTTATTTGATGTGCGCTAACAGGTTTTTTGCTGCCGCGATATCTGTTTGCCAGGCGTTGCTATCAAACCATTCGAGTCCTTCAAACTGCAGTTTGTAGGTGTCGCTTGGGCGCTGTAGCGAGCCAAGATAGATGTACTTTTTCCCTTCCTCTTGGGCGGTGATTATCGCGCGGAGCATCATGCCGAGGCCGAGGTTAGCTGGTAGCTCGTAGCTGGTAGCTCGTAGCTGGTAGAACGGGTAGCAATAATGGAGTATCTCTTCTGTCTCTAGTGTTACACAATAACCAATCGGCTCTGGATTAGTACCGTACGTGTAGACAAGCAGTTTGTTAAAAGAACTTTTGCTTGGTTCGGTAAGTAATTCTTTTATTTTGTTGGCGCTGAACGTGCCGTCACCAAATTTTTCAGTATAAAAATCTTTGGCAAGTTTGCCAATAGTCCAGGTATAGTCGACATAAGGGATGGGATGTGAAGTGAGGTTCAGCCCATCGGTTTTTTTGAGGATACGCCGATTTTCACTGCTTAATGAAAAAGTCGCGAGGTTGATGCGGAGGCTGCGGGTCTGCTTAAAGACGCCGCGGTCAATGCGGGTCGCAACGTAACCTTCGTTATACAGTTTGTCCAAATCTTCGGGGGTAAAATGGGGGAGGGTTCGATGTTCCCAGGTGAGGTAGGTGGGGGGCATAAACATCAGAAGTATTTCAAGAAAATTGTATATACTTTTTAAGTATCCCAAAAACATTTCAAAAGAGCAACTACTAGCCTGTATTTGCGTGTACGGCTTCTCAATCATCACGACAGATGTTGAGCTTGAATAAGGTGGTGTGAATAAAACTTACACCCACCCACCTTTACAACCTTTTTTAAAGGTGTAGAGTCAGAATTACTGAGGGGACGAACTGTCGCGTTACGCTACAGTTTTTTGTTACCATCGTCCGCTTTTGGCGGATCAAAACGTTCGTTAACAACTCAACACCCGGAAATACCCTATGCCTACGCCCAAAAAACGTGTTACAGTGTCCGAACAACCATCGACCTCTAACCTAACCGCCTTTCAACCAAAGGACTCTCCTATGACACCTATCTCCAACCGCCTTCGTACCTACACCATCGCCTCGCTGGCCCTCCTCACACTGGTTCTCACAGGTATGCGCTGTAATGGTGCAACGCCGGGAGTTCCGGCGCAGAAACCATCAGAACGAACTTATATCGAAAAAACCACCCTCGACCCCGTGATATGGCCTGCCTCATCGACAGAAAACCAGCTGGCGCTGGCCGCCATGAAACCGGAAGAGGCT
>JBPOHP010000207.1:0-1732 GCA_052035445.1 Candidatus Magasanikiibacteriota bacterium | reverse complement strand
GGTATCGAGTGGAAAGATGCTTTGAACATTATGAATAAAAGTTCTACCGACTACGCAAGAGATGTAAGTTTTTTTATTGATTTTTCCATTTCCTCGGCTCCACTCTGAATGAGTGTGCTGGCAGTGTCTTTAGTCAAAAAATCAGCAATGCCTGTTAGGCCAACAGCGGGAGTATAGGGCTCAACGATGATATCAGAACACGTCATGGATCGACGCGCTAGAGTATAACGAAGAACATTTAAACTCCGAGCGGCAATGTTTGGTAGCCTCTCATGGTATTTTTTGGGAAAAGGTTCGTTTTTTATCCAATTATCCAAGTTAACCGAAATGACAATATCTGCTCCCATGTTTTTAACTACGTCATCAGGGACAGGATTGCTGACACCACCATCAATGAGCAGTGTATTTTTTATTTGTATCGGAGCAAAAATGGTCGGTACCGAAATACTGGCTCGCACTGCTCTGGCCAAGGGTCCTTTGGAAAATATAAATGGTTGACCAGAAATTAAGTCGGTTGCAACAGTAGATGCTAATATTTTTGTGTCAGAAAATGTTGCGTTCTGTAGCCATTCGGCTAATAATTTCTCTGTTTTTTCACCTTTGATCAGGCCGCCGCTTGCCGTTGGTTCAACCATCGAAAAAAATTTTTCTTTGTTTCGACCGATAGTATATGTTTCGAGTTTTTCGATATCTTGAAACAGGGCATAGTGTACTCCCACCCACGCGCCGATACTACTGCCGGCGATATAATCGATGGGAATGTTATGCTCGATAAGTTTTTTGATGACGCCGATATGCGCTAGCCCACGAATACCGCCACTGCCAAGGGCGAGGCCAATTTTTTTGCGTTTTTTCACATGAGTATCGTTATGGTGATTTGTTAACCAATTGTAGCACTATTACCTGATGTTGAAAAAATTGTGTTGTGCAGATATATAAAAAAAGTCTTTTGTAACAAAGACTTTTTTATCATTGAATTCTCGAGAAGCATCTTATTTCTCCAGGTGTACTAGAGAGATAAGACGGGTAGCCTCTCGAGAAGACCGCCCGCCAATGTCTGAAACTATATAAGGACGAAGGCTTTTAGCCGACGGAGTAAGTGCGATAGGGTCGGCCGGTTGACGGATTTGTTACTTCTTCTTGTCGTTCTTCGGCGTGGCGCCGTTGCCCACTTTCTTTTTCTTGCACTGATCTCGCTGGTTGCGGGAGTGGTTGCCTTCACCCTTGCAATACGGGCAACCGGTGTCTTTGGTGATTTCGATCGAAGCGCCCTTGGGCATCTTATTTCCTCTCAAATAATTTTGACCAACGTCTCTTGGCTCATGCCGAAAAGACGTACATAGATGTATCATTTTTGAGTATATGTTGTCAATGCTGACCGGTGAATTCATGAATCGTTTTTTCTGGCACAGCTTGCTTTACTGCCAAACTATGTTCTACCATACGACCTCCCGGAAAAATGTGCTGTTCGAGCTGGTCAAAAGGGTAGGTTGATGGAAAATATTTTTTTAAAAAGTTTCATCGCGGCGGTATCTGAGTATTCATTTTTTTGTTCTGCGTAATGCATCGCCAAAATCATTTCTTCTGGTTCACCGACACAGTCAAACGGCTTGAATCCTTCTATGCCAAGTATGCGTTTGAAGTGCGGTAGAAGTCTTTTTTTGCAAAAAGATTGTCACCAAAAATATCGATCATTTCTTTTTTGGAAAGAAATGCAGAAAAACAAGCAAAA
>JBPOHP010000067.1:0-1957 GCA_052035445.1 Candidatus Magasanikiibacteriota bacterium | reverse complement strand
GGCCTAAAATTAGACAGCTACTACCTCGAATATTTTTCTAAACCGTTTCATTTCGCAGGACATTACGTAGCGCTCTACGGTTACGACCATAATTATGCCTATCTGGTTGACACCAAACAACAAGGTGGAAAAGTGAGAACATCTTTGAAGAGCCTTGCCGAAGCACGTTCGGCGCGTGGGCCGATGTCGTCAAAAAACTTGTACTACACAATTAATAAAACCATCAACAAATTCGACATTAAATCCGCACTACGCCAAGCAATCAAAGCTAATGCAAACGATTATCTCAATCCCCCAATTACCAATATTGGCTACAAAGGCATTTTAAAAACAAGCTCAGAAATTATCCCGTGGTTTACCCGTAGTAAAACTATTGAACATGATTTTAAAACCACCGCGATGCTGATGGAAAAAGCTGGTACCGGCGGAGCATTATTCCGAAACTTATACCGCGATTTTTTAAAAGAAACTTACGAAGAACTGGGACTCGAAAAGCTTAGAATGGGCTATGAACAATTTGCTGAAATTGCCATGCTTTGGACAAAAGTCGCAGGCATCTTTGAGAAGGCAGGCACTACTCAAGAACATAGTCATATTCAAGAAGCCGCGGAAATTCTAAAAATTCTGTCTGAAAAAGAAAAAAATACTATGGAAATCTTAAGAGCTGTTTAGGTTTATAAATAGAAAAAAAAGCGCCATATGATCAATATTTCACTATTAGATGAAACAGAGATTCCTTCTCTAAAAAAATTCAGTGCTCAGGAATGGCCCGGCGCTGACAAAGAACACTACGGCGATAAAGAGGTGGATTTTACTAAAATCAAATTTGCTTTTACCGCTCGAGAAAACGAAACGATGCTCGGCTACATTATTGCGATTTTCGATACCGGTGTCCTATATATTGATTCTCTGATAGTAGCCGAAACGTCTCGTCGTAAAGGTATCGCCTCAGAACTGCTACAGGCTGCAGAAGAAAAGGCGAGATCAATTGGCGCACACAAAGCATGGCTTGAGACTGGCATAGATTGGAAAGCAAAAGATTTTTACGAGAGCAAAGGATATCAAATTCGTACCAATCTTAACAACTATTACGCGCATCAGGATTTTGTATTGATGGATAAAGATTTATAGAGGGGGGGTTGACACAAACAGCCTCATGTGATATTTTTTTACGTTGGCTTAGCTTTATATTTTTGAATGAGAAGTAGGCCATCCGATAATCTTCAACCAACTTAGAAGGCGCAAAAAAAGAGGTGTGACAATTTTTACAACGAATCAACTGCACACCACTACGGAGTCAAGACTCCGCACCACAACACCCAGGAGGCACACATGTCAAACCAAAGCCTAGCCGCCAAGACACTCACAAGTTTCGCCATTCTCGGATATCTACACGAAAAAAAACTACTCGAACAACAAGAGATCAGGCAGGTGGTTTCTCACCTGAACGCCGGCTTCCAGGCGTTCGTATCAATACCGCTTGAAGAGCGACGTCGCACTGCGTTTCTCAACCTTCACCGACGGACCGAGACAGCCTGTCGGAATCCAAGTCTTAACGAGCTTAAAAAACTCGCGCGCGAGCTGGGCGGGTTCATTCGCAACTACAACCGTGATAACCCGAGCAAATGTATCCCGGAGCAGATCATCACGAATCTGCAGTCGGCGGTGTAAATCAGAATCTTTCTCGCAAACTGCTCCACCGCCTCTAGTGGTTGTCGATAGCCTTTTTCCTTGTCGGGGAAACGGGCTTTTTTTATTGAATAGCCATCCATTCAGTTGTAGTAATAATTTTTCCGGTACGAGCGTTTATTACAATTTTCTTTCCTCGCCCTCGACCGTCACGCTCAAAACTTTCAAATGCATTATACATATTCCAAACATATGTTGGAGTCGCTAAGGATCTATCCCAGTGAAAATAAATTTTCCATGGTTCTATCCCCTTCTCAAAACCATGTTC
>JBPOHP010000209.1:0-2415 GCA_052035445.1 Candidatus Magasanikiibacteriota bacterium | reverse complement strand
CATATCACAAACCACGATCTAGTACTGCACCGACAAAGGCGTTCGAACGGTCGAAAAGTTTTTCTGGATTTTTATTTTTTAGATCAGGCACAGAAAAAATACCGATTGCCTCAAGGTCGTGAGCGATCGATTTCCCAACACCCGGAATACTGAGTAGTGAATTGGCATTAATATTTTTTTTCACACAAACAATGGTGGTAGTTATTTTTTCCAGCGGGGTACAAACTGTACGCACCACGTGAAAAACTTTGCTTTCCAACGATTCGTCCCGCAAGCGATCCACATTATTGCCTAGAGAAAGATTCCGAGCATAAACCGTTTATTCATGTATATGTTTCATTCGTGAGGCCGAAAATGATCGTGATAAATATATCGTATTAATTGTTACCTGTCGAGGTATCCTTCAATGTATTTATTTGTAAAAAAATTCCCACGACACGTGGCAACATTTTTTTTAAAATACATAGCACGCATGTGATTTTATTTTAACCAGAAATATTTGGTATTTAAAAATCCCCTTATTTAAATAAAGAGGATGGGATAATCTATTTGCTTACTTGAACAACAGGTGCAGATACTTGCATACACACACAGATCAGTCGATGTCCAACTGCTCGACATGACCAGAATCCGTTGTCTACTTCACACCGGGCAACGCGAGCGCTGTCTTCAAGATAACTCTTCATAGTGCCGTTACATCCGGCCGTAGCAACGAGTAACGAGATCGCGATATACCACTTCATAATATTGTGTGCCTCCTTGTGTGAGGTGCACTGTAGCGAGTAACTCAATATCTGTCAACAGAACCAGCTTTGTACTCTGTATAATGAGAGTAGCGATGCGTTCACGACTTTATGTTGCAGCTCTTGATTTCTGCATAAAATATATGGTACGAATTCAAAAAGAATTATTATTTTTTATGTCCCTACCCTCAACGCCCATAGCAGCAGAGCAAGATCAGCAGTTACATACATTACGTTCGGAAAAACTCCTCGATACCGGTGCGACGATCGTACGATACGGCATGATCGTTGGTAGTATTTTGGCAGTTACATGGTTACTCGCAATCGCTGGTCATTACGTATATACGGACGACTGGCAGTCTCTCGAAAAAAATGGGCTCGAACTACTTAAATTGGCTGGTGCGTATTTTGTCGGATGGCTCAATAAGGGTGATGTTTCAAAAACGCCGAAAAATAATGGATAAATTTTATGTATTGCAACTATCTAGATACTTCATTTTTTAAGAGCTCTTAATCAACAACGTGGTTTAAAGATTCACTTTTCATTAAAAAAAGTTAAAATTACCCATCAACGGATCATCTGCATATTCTACTGATGAAGACCGATTTTTCAGCAACAGAGCTGTGTGCTCGTACGCTTGACATTTTACCTCCGATAGCGTAGGAAGGAACCACTACCCACTTTCATATACGGTAGTAGGGAGGCCTTATGCAAGGCGTACGAAAGAAGCTGTTTTTTTGTGGTCTATGCATCATGTTCATCGGATGCGGAGAAACATCCGCAACTGATCTAGCTACCTTGTGTCAACCTATCATCATCCAACAGCCGGTTATGGGTAGCGCAGTTCCTGCCGGCTCACAGGCGCGCATGTTTCGAGCCGATATGGCATTTCCTCTGGGGTGCGTCCCTCCGGAACCTGAAACGACACACCTTCTTCTACGCGGGTGGATGTCGCTTGAAGGGACGGTGTTGGAAAGTGTCAGTAACCGATGGGATATTTGGGTAACGCCCGCCATCGTATCTGACGACGTTTTACCCAACGCTCAACCGTTTCCACTACTGTGTGATTCTGTTACTAGCTGTAACGAACCACATTTTTGGTTTCAGCTCTACGTGCTAAACACTGAGATACCAAGCAACTCTCGGCCCTTCAGCTTGTTTGTCCGTAATGCCAAAGATCCGGGCGGAACTCTTCGTTTACATATCGAGTGGAGGGATTTTGCCCTTTGGAACACGCGGAACGAAAACTCTCTCGAAAAGTGGATTCCAATACCCCGCCGTGAACTGACGAGCGAATGGTTTGATTTCGCAACCGACTGCCACACCCAGTGCTAACAGTACCCGGTTTTGGTCGATAGGCCGTCCGGGTTTTTTCTTTACAATGATTTTTTTAATTTAAAAAATCTTGTGAGCAAATACCCTAAAAAATTATTAAGTTCAGAAGAAATCCAAAAGAGATTTAGAAAAATCATGACTGAGATTAGTGAGACATATTGGTTTACCTTCGATACGGTAAGCACTGATGGCGGCCATGTCCACTGCTTTCTACGAGCTACCCCTAAATACTCTCCAACTGAAATCATCAAGAGTATTTCAGCTAAACAAATAATTCATTTCTCAATCTAAGGTTTTTTAAACGTCCTCAAAAAATCGCGAACAATGCTCGGGGTA
>JBPOHP010000054.1:0-8193 GCA_052035445.1 Candidatus Magasanikiibacteriota bacterium | reverse complement strand
ATCTTTTCCCATCGGAAGGTGGGTGGTCTGCTTACGGAGTGGATTAAAAAAACGCTTTTTTCCTTGTTCGGCAGCCTGTCCACTCTCGCTACGCCGCGTGACTTGCTCTGCCCGCGATTTTTCAATTGATCGTTCACGTTCAATCTGGCTGCTATCAGAAGATGGCTTCTGTTCGTGAGAAGAAGGTGGTTGCTGTTCAAATGATGGACGGATTTCGTTTTGTTCCATAAGAGTAGACATAGTATAGCATACTGCGAGCCCCCATCTCAACACGTTAATCCGCCAGAGGCGGACGCGGGTTCAATTTCCCGCAGTTTTATTGTAAATATTCCACTTGATACCCCGTCAGTTTGCTGTGGGGTAGCCCATGCATCAGAAATTATTTTTTGTGAATTTTAGTGCCTTCTTTAGTGTCTTCGACCTTAAAGCCCAGGTACTCGAGTTCTTGACGAGGCTCGTCGCTTTTTGCCCAGTCTTTGGCAGCACGAGCTTGGTCTCTTTGTTTAGCTATTTTATCAGCATTCTCTAAAACAAATTTGTCTACAAAATTTGTGTAAGCATTATCCATCTCTTTATCTACTTTTTTCACACCAAGTTCCAAGTTTATTCCGAGCACCTTATCAAATTCGATCAGCGTACCAAGTGTTTCAGGAGTCAGATTCTTAAATTCTTGGTGAATACAACTAAGTGCTCTTGGAGTGGCGAGATCATCTCTGATGATCTCTAAAAAATTTTTAATCTTATCTTCTTGAAAAGATTTATTGTTAGATTTAGATATATCATAACAGACAGTATAGATATTACTGAGTACATTTTTCGCCATTTTTAAAGCTTCCCAACTGAAATTTTGTTGCGTTTTATAATGTGTCCCAAGTACGAGATACCTAAAATCCAACCCACTAAACCCCTTCTCTTCCAGATCGCGCAGGGTGTAAAAATTGCCGAGACTTTTCGACATTTTTTTGCCATCGACGAGCAAGTGTTCGCTATGGAACCAATGTTTAGTAAACGGTTGTGGGCTGTAGCGTGGTGCGCTTTGAGCAATTTCATTGGTGTGATGAGGAAAACGGAGGTCGACGCCGCCGGTGTGAATCGTCGTCGTTTTTTTGTCAAACATCTTCCAGTTTACGGCGGAGCACTCAATGTGCCAGCCCGGCCGTCCACGCCCGAGCACGGGATCGTCCCAAAAAATTTGAGCGTCTTCCGGGGTATGGGCTTTCCAGAGAGCAAAATCACTGAGATCGTCTTTATGGTATTCGTCATTGGCAATACGGGCGTTAATTTTTTTGCCATCCATGAATTTTTCACCCATGAGTGCGCCGTAATCACCAAACTTTTCTTGGTATTTTTGGATGCTAAAATATGTGCTGCCGTCTTCAGTTTTGTAGGCAAAACCATCGGCAATCAGTTGTTTAATAAAATCCTTGATAGTGTCCATGACGCTCGTTACCCGAACAAATGTAATGGCGTCTGTAGAAACACCTACTTTTTTAAGATCCTGCAAAAAATCTTGGTAATAGCGTTCGGTTACGGTGTGGAGCTGTTCGGGGGTGGCAGCGAGTCCATGCTCAGCAATAGTGGCTTTGATCGTTTTATCATCAATATCGGTGATATTCATCACCCATTGTATGGTGTAACCGTTGGCCACCAGTGTTCGGTAGAGCACGTCAGCGCAAATAAAACTACGCAGATTGCCAATATGGGCGTAGTTATACACGGTCGGGCCGCAGCTGTAGAGGTTGATAGTCTCATCTGGGTGAACCTCTTCGAGTTTTTTGGTGAGCGAGTTGTAGAGCGTGAGCATAGAAAGATATTGGCTCATTATACGGCAAGACCTTGCTTTTGACAATCATCATGGTGATAGTTTTGACCGATTTTGTTTATTAACAGGATAGTTCAGCTGTACGAGTACTATATGATTTGGTATACTGGTTAAAAGTAAGGAGCGTCTATGTCTTTGCATGCACTCCTTACGGAGTGTTTCTTTTTTCAGGATTTATGTTTGGCTTTAAACCAAAATCTTATCTCGGTATAGATTTGGGAGCTGGTGGCGTTAAGATTGTCGAATTGCAGGAGCAAAAAAAACGAGCAGTTTTGTTTACTTACGGGATGACTGCCGACCACCACGAAACAGAGCGTTATTTATTATCAAGCAAACAGCGTTCTATTACACCCGTACGTAAAGCCCTTCTCAAGGAAGTGGATGTTGAAATTACTCCAGAGAATAAGCCAACTGCCCCATCGGCTGACGAAGATCGTCTGGTTACAACCTATGCTGACATGATTAAGACTGTGTGTAAGCAGATTAAAACCACAGCAAAAAAAGCGTTGGTAAGTCTTCCGGTTTCATCTATTTTTCATACGATTGTTACATTGCCCGTGGTAAAAAAAGAAGAATTCGATCATTTGCTTAAGGTAGAAATCCAGAAACTTCTGCCTTTTAAACTAGAAGAAACCGCTGTCGAGTATGAAATATTGCAGAGCGCTCCCGATACTCGATTACAAAGAATTTTGGTGAATGCTGCCCCGCTTCGTTTGATTGCGTTCTATAGTGCTATGATGCAGCGAGCTGGTTTTAAGGCCGAAGATGTAGAGTTTGAGGCAGAGTCTGTCGCGCTCGTTCGTTCACTTGTTGGGCGAGACCCGGCGTTGTGTATGATCATCGATGTGGGTGCTGAAAGAACCAGTTTCTTTATAGTTGAAGAGGCAAAAGCAATTACGAATCATACTATTGAAGTGGGTGGTGATAAGATTAATAGAATTTTACAAAACACCCTCGGTGTAGAAGATGTGGCGGTTGAGCAAATGAAAATTGATGCATTTGGACGTTTGCTTTCTGGGCAAGAGATTGCGGGCTGGAGTAAAGAAATGTTTCTTGACTTATTCAATCCCGTTATAGATCCGATTATGAAAGAGATACAGTATAGTTTTGATCTTTTTTTACGACAAACCGGCAATGAACATAAGCGTCCAGAAAAAATTATTTTGACGGGTGGTGCCGGTTTTTTTCCTTATCTCAGCACACTTGTGAGTGATAAATTTAATGTCCGTTGTTATATTGGCGATCCTTGGGCGCGTGTTGTGTATCAGGATTCTCTTAAGCCTCTACTGCATGCTATAGGACCACGCATGTCAATCGCTGTAGGCTTGGCTCTTAAAAATTTTACCGCCTCATCCACCTAAAGGTAGTGGCAAAAAGGAGGGGGTAGTCCCACGTTGTTATTTTTTTGGAGTGTGCTACACTTACCATTAACCGATTAATATTATTTGTATGGATAAAGATAAAGTTCATATTCTTTTGGTGGAAGACGATACTTTTTTGGCAAGTATCTATCAAAAAAAATTTGAAATGGAAGGTTTCAAAATTAGTGTTGCCGATAATGGTGAAAAAGGTTTGCAAGATGCTAAAAAGAAAAAACCTTCACTTGTCCTTCTTGATATTTTGCTTCCCAAGATGGATGGTTTCGGTGTTCTTGAGCAGTTGAAAGCTGATCCAGAGACAAAAGATATTCCGGTGGTTCTACTCACTAATTTGGGGCAAAAAGACGATGTTGAAAAAGGTTTAGAGGCTGGTGCGGTTGACTATCTTATCAAAGCCCATTTTAAACCTTCTGAAATCGTCGATCGTGCTAAACAGATTTTACACATTGACTAGCTGATTGTATGCAGACAAAACGTGGCTTTACTTTGATCGAACTCTTGGTTGTTTTGGCAGTAATTGGCCTTTTGTCGACGTTGGCTATTGTGGCGATAGGTTCTGCTAATCGCAAAGCGAGAGATATTAAACGTTTAGCAGATCTTTCTCGTATTCAAACACAACTTGATTGGTTTTATACCGAACAAAATACGTATCCAGCAGGCCGAAATATATTGCTTGGGAGTGAGAGCGCTCGTTGTTTGAATGCTCAAGGATGGGGGCCGATTGGCTGCTCTAATCCACTTATGGCACAGGTGCCTTTGCCGCCCGATGAGACAGTTCCGTATATATATAATGGCTCAACAAGTACCTATATTATCACTACAAGCCTTGAGGGCGAGATGGATGGTTTACGTGATAATATTAAAGTGATGCCGTCTGCTATTTCCCAGCAATAATTTGTTGATTATAGGACCACCTTTTTTGGGTGGTTTTATAATTGAGTTTTTTTGATATTTGGAGTATTCTTTAAAGTATCTAATGCTTTTTTTCATGCTATGAAGCCTAATTATTATTTGTCTACCGCTATTCCTTATGCCAACGCTGCACCCCATATTGGGTATGCGCTTGAAGCACTCTATGCCGACGCGATGGCGCGGTATCAGCGCTTGCTTGGCCATGAGGTATTTTTTTTGATCGGTACTGACGAGCATGGGCAAAAAATGTGGCGGACAGCGCAAGAAGTTGGTCGACCAGTAGGGGAGTATGCAGCCGAAAAATCAGCGTTGTTTCAAGAATTAGCCGACGAATACAATATCACCAATGATGATTTTATTCGTACCACCGAGGCGCGCCACATGAAAGGTGCGCAGGCATTTTGGGCGGCCTGTCTCGAGAATGGCGATATTTATAAAAAACAGTATGTTGGGTTGTATTGTGTTGGGTGTGAAGGGTTTAAAACTGAAAAAGATCTAGTCGAGGGTAAATGCCCGGATCATAATCGCGTGCCCGAAGAAATTTCTGAAGAAAATTATTTTTTCCGTTTGTCTAAATATCAAGAGCCACTCCAATTTTTGTTCGACAAGAATAAAGAATTCGTCGTGCCCGAGAGCCGTTGTAACGAAATGAAAAATTTGCTCAAAAATGGTTTGGAAGATGTGAGTATTTCGCGTTCCGTAGAAAAATTGACCTGGGGAATTTCGGTCCCGGGTGACGAGAGTCAGGTGATGTATGTCTGGTTTGATGCGTTGACCAACTATATTACGGCGCTTGGCTATGGCTCGGGTAACGAAGAAAAGTTCAAGAAATTTTGGCCAGGAACGCATATCGTAGGTAAAGAGATTAATCGGTTTCATTCGCTTTTATGGCCGGCGATGCTGATGTCGGCGCAGCTTGATGTGCCACGCCAAATTGCGGTGCATGGGTGGATTACGGTTGATGGTCAGAAAATGAGTAAAAGCGTTGGTAATGTGATTAATCCGCTCGAGCTCGTGCAGGAGTTTCCGCTCGAAGCAGTGCGTTATTTCTTGTTGCGCGAGATTCCGTTTGATAATGATGGTGATTTTACCCGGCAGAAATTTATGGATCGTTACGTAGGAGATTTGGCCAATGGTATTGGAAATTTGACCAACCGGATTTTGACGATGGTTGAAAAATATTGTGATGGCAAGATTCCTGATGTGGATACCGTAGACCAAGCAACGATCGATGAGTTAACCAAAAAAGTGTGGCCAAACTATAGCGCGCATATGCGTGCCTGGCGGTTTGATTTGGCGCTCGATAGTGCAAATCGGTTTGTGACGTATTGCGACCAGATGATTTCTGACCGCGCGCCGTGGGCACTCGCCAAAGCCGGTCAGATGCGCGAAGTGCATGATTTATTGCATCATCTTTCCGAAGCATTGCGCCACGCAGCCGTGATGTTGTACCCCATGATTCCCGAAACTGCTGAAAAAATTATGGTGCAACTTGGGCTTGATCCGGCGATTGAGTTTGGCAGGTCACTGAACGAATTGCAGCAGTGGGTAGAATTGACGGTAGGGAATGAGATTAAAAAGGGGGAGCAGTTGTTTCCGCGTCTTCCGTAATTTTTTTTAGTACTATTGTATGTCTCTCGCCCTCGACATTCTCTTCGCCATCATCATCGCCGGAGCCGCGTACCAAGGTTATAAAGAAGGCTTTATTAAAGCGGTCTCCTCACTGCTCAGTACGGTGGTGGCGCTCTATGGTGCTGGATTATTTTATTTGACTGGAGCTGAATGGTTATCTGATTTGACTGGTTGGCGCATGGGATTCTGCCGAGTGGTCGTGTTTATCATTCTTCTCATTCTCATCAACCGACTCGTAGTATTTATCATGTATTTACTCGATCGCGCGCTCAAATTTGTGGCCGGTCTCCCCATTATTCGTACCATCAATCGCGGTCTTGGCGCGTTTTGCAGGGGGTTAGAGGGAATCATTACTTTATCACTGCTAATCTATCTTATCCAACGTTTTAGTACGGGTGCTATGGCGGGTTGGGTTACGTCCTCATATATCGCAAAACTCATCGTTCGTTTCACGATGTATTTGTGGCCGTTTATCTACCGTGTAATTAGTAGTTTATAGGTATGTTGTTTGATACTCATTGCCACGTCCATTTTAATGCGTTTAGTGCTGATTCGGATGAAGTGATCGAGAAAACTCGGGCCGCTGGGATTTTTATGAATGCGGTTGGTACGCACAAAGATACGAGTGCAAAAGCAGTGGCTTGCGCCGAACGACACGAGGGGGTGTGGGCCAGTGTTGGGTTGCATCCGGTACATCTTTTTTCGCAACATCTCGATGAAGAAGAGTCATCATTTCAGACGCGCGAAGAAGATTTTGATGAAGCATACTACGAACAGTTAGCTCGCCATTCAAAAGTCGTGGCCATCGGGGAGTGTGGCTATGATACGTACCGCGTACCTGACGGATTAACTAATGAAGTGGTGCTCGCACGTCAACGCGAAGTGTTTGCGGGGCATGTACGGGTAGCGCGTAGAGTTAATAAACCACTCGTCATTCATGTGCGCGATGCGTACGAAGACATGATTGAAACGTTGCGTTATGAACAAGAATCTGGACAAGCCAGGTTGCGTGGAGTACTACACTGTTATATTAGTAACTGGAAGAATGCGGAGCAGTTTTTGGAACTTGGGATGTACCTTGGGTTTACCGGTATTATTACTTTTCCACCCAAAAAATCTGATCCGGCTGCGCAAGAGGCGTTACTTGAAGTGGTAAAAAAAGCACCGCTCGATCGGATACTTCTCGAAACCGATGCGCCTTATTTAGCGCCCGGCAAGTATCGTGGAAAGAGGTCCGAACCATGGATGGTCGAAGAAACTGCTCGCAAGATCGCTGAGATCAAAGGCTTGTCATATGACGAGGTGGCGCACGCCACGACCGAAAATGCAAAAAGATTATTCTCGCTATAAAAGTATGATAGTTCAGCCAGAAAAAAATAATGTTGTTAATTTTTGGATTCCCTTAAGTATTAACATTTTTTTTATTGGTACACTTGCTCTTTATATTTTTTTGGCTTGGACTGATTGATGTGTTATTCTGTTTAATTAAATAATAAGAATTTTGTATGATGGGCGAAAACAAAGGTTTAGTAGCGTTTGGTGTTGTCTTAGCGATCGGTATGATAGTTACCGGATCAGTGGTAAGTAAGACGTACTATAAAGTTAAGAGTTCTGACAACACAATTAACGTAACGGGGTCGGCGCAAAAAATTATTGAATCTGATAATGCACGTTGGAACGCGAATTTTAACCGTACCGTTGGAGCCGATCAACTTAAAGACGGCTCGGTTCAAATCAAAAAAGATTTGGACGCTGTGATCGATTATTTGACCAAAAATGGTATCAAGAAAGAACAGATTACAATCAATCCAGTTACGGTTTACCCTAATTATGAACCATCGTCGAATGGGTACGGCTCGTCTGGTCGGGTGAGTGGCTATAATGTCTCGCAGCAGATTACGGTAGAAAGTAATGATGTTACTAATCTGACATCGATTGCTCAAGGCTCAACTAGCTTGCTCAGTCAGGGGATTGTATTTTCGAGCCAGCCGGTTGAGTACTACTACAGCAAGCTTGATGATTTGAAGATTGAGATGCTTGGTGCGGCAACGGATAATGCAAAACAGCGTGCCGAAACGATTGCCGAAAAAAGTGGAGCTGATCTTGGTGGTTTGAAAGCAGCGAGTATGGGTGTCTTTCAAATAACAACCGTTAATTCTACCGAGGTATCTGATTATGGTTTTTTTGACACGTCGGCGATCAAAAAACGAATTACGGCGGTGGTGCGGACGACGTTCTCGGTAAAATAATAAGCGCGTCTAATAATTAACCAGCCACCAATGATTGATTGATGGCTGGTTTTGTTTCAATATGTAGTTGTTCGTTCAAAGCTCTACAAGTAATGAATGTTGTTGATCTTCTGGTGTGTTTTTTTGTAAGTTTTGAAAAGTAGATGGAAATATATTGTTATGATTTTTTTACCAACTATAAAATATAATATTCCAGGGT
>JBPOHP010000104.1:0-2165 GCA_052035445.1 Candidatus Magasanikiibacteriota bacterium | reverse complement strand
TGTATCATTAGACCCTAACTTCTTTCGTTTCGTGTGATGGTGGACGAAGTATTCCGTATGAAGTATGATTCTTATGCTTAACCAGAAATTCCTTCTTTTTTTCGAAGCCAGGTACTGAGATGGTAGGTTATGGGTAGAAACGGCACTTCGAACGAC
This sequence comes from Candidatus Magasanikiibacteriota bacterium, assembly GCA_052035445.1. Lineage (GTDB taxonomy): Bacteria > Patescibacteriota > Patescibacteriia > Magasanikbacterales > GWA2-37-8 > CAZQUL01. Next base: position 2,009 of record JBPOHP010000104.1, on the reverse strand, counting down.
ACCTTAAAAACATAGTTTAGTGTGCCGACAACGAGGAGTTGTTGTAGTGGCCAGACGCCACCAAAAGCGATGCAGAGAAAAAGCGTGGTATCAACGGCTTCGCCCACTATCGTCGAGCCGATAAAACGGATGAAGTGTCGGTTGTGGGGCGCTCGTTTTTTTAACAGCTCCAGCACCCAGCCGTTCGTCAGCTCGCCAAACAAATAGGCGATGAGGCTGGCGAGTGAGATACGCGGGACGAGCCCAAAAGCCTGCTCAAACGCTTGTTGGCCATGCCAGCCAGGCGCCGGCGGGGCGACGGTTGCTAGATAAATGGTAAGCGTGCTAAACAGGAGGAGGGCAAATCCGGTCCAGATGACCCGACGTGATTCTTTAAATCCATAGACGTCGGTTAGCATATCTCCAAGAATGTATGAGAGCGGAAAGATGATGATCCCGGCATCAAGCGGTAGGCCAAAGAAATTCATCAGTTTGGCGCTGATGATGTTTGATAGAATCAGTATGGCTGTGAAGCAGGCGGTAAGAGGTCCTAGGTAATCCGAAGCTCGTCGTTCAGTCTGCCTGTGGGGTGGTGTCATTGGTAAAGAATCTCCTTGTTTCTACCCTACGGCATTATCTTGTGGTTGGCAAGGTCGTCGTTAGTGAATGCTTTTAAGACAATCTTCTGTTTGAAGATAGGCTTCTTTAAGTTTTTTTTCAGGTACTTGGTAGCGTAATAACGGTGGCTGCGGTTGCGACAGGTTGAGAGCGAGTATTTGGTCTCGATACTCATACCAGACCGAAGTACATATCCCTGGGTTTTTATTGATATTTTCTCGTAAGATAAGGAGATGATTCCCGTCGCGTCCGATAGTGCGTAGCATGGTTGCGTCAGTTACTTTTTCTTCGTATACACTGGTAAGTTCTCGCGTGAGTAAGTTGTAACGATAGATATGATTTTCGAGTGTCACAAAATTATTGTCGAGTGGTTGATTGGTGGAAAGATAAAGACTGTTAGGGTTTTTTTCTTCGACCGGCACGTCAAGGCTTGTGACATGTCGTTGTGCTTTAGAATCGTTAAGAAAATTCGCAACAGTCGGCGGTAAATCAAGTTTTTTTCCATTCGGTGAAATAAATGTCAGTACGTTTGATTGAGGGTTTGCAGCGCTTGGTTCGTAGGTGGCGGTGTACCCTCGGTTTGCAATGAGGCCGGTGGTTGATGCGAGCGGTAGTTGCTGCACTGCAAGCGCTATGCTGGTAGGGGTGCTGCTGGGAGATGGTTGAACAGAGGTGGACGGCGCAATTTTTTTTCCACAGCCGGAGAGTAGGATGGTACTAAGTAGTAGGTAGGCCCAAAAAATAGAAGTTTTTTTCATAGTCCAGGTTTAAATATGCCGTAAGTGTAACACAGAAGCGTGTGGAGATCCTAACTTAAATCACCAACCGGGTGGTTGGTGGTTTGTGTAGAGACAGGTATTATTTGATTGGTGGTGTGAGTTCTTTTTCGCATGTTTCTTGGTATTTTTTTCCGGAAACTAGTTTATCTGCGGGAACGGTGTATGTGTGCAAACCACTCGTCGGGTTTTTAAGATCAAGATAGGTGAATTGGTCGCGGTAGCCGTACCAGACATCGCTACAGACTCCCGGTGTATTATCAAAAACACTTGGCAATATAATTATCTTTGTTCCTTCGATTCCTTTAATGAGGAGTTCTTGATTTTTTAGGTTTTTACTGAAAATAGTCTGTAATTTCTGTGTTTTAAGATTATATGAATAAAGAATATTGCTCGAAATGTCGCTCTGTGGCTCGGTAAAGTCTGACGTATAACTTACCGTAAAATAGAGGGTATTAGGATTACTCGGGTCGATAAAAGCTTTGTCACCTGAAATATTTGCCATGCCTTCTGTGCCAATACCTAAAATTTCATTAACTGCTTCGGTTGTTGCGTGGTACTCCTTTTTATCTGGTGTGGTAAAAACAACATTATAATAATCTTCTCCTAAGTAAGATTTATAGAGAGCTTTGACGG
>JBPOHP010000021.1:0-15809 GCA_052035445.1 Candidatus Magasanikiibacteriota bacterium | reverse complement strand
AACTGTCTTTGGGTAATAGAATACGTTTTCCATCGGCGTTGGATTCGTCGATGCCGGCTGAGGCCATAAGCATGCCGTCTTTGATGGTGAGCCAAACGTACTTCGTGGGCCAGGCCTGGTCGCTTTCGGCCCGGATCAATTCTTCTTTGGTGCGCGGATCGTTTGCCGCCACGGTTCTGCCTTCAGCGAGTGCCACGATTTTGGAAGTTACGATGAGAAGTGAGTTGTCGGGAATCGTGGTGAGGTGTTCGGTGATAAACGCTGTAAGATGTTCATGTTCGATGAAAACGCGGGTTTTGATGGGTTCAATAAGCATAGGAGCTATGTGGTGTGAGAATTGATTTCTTCCGGAGAAATGCGCAGAAGATATAATCCAAGATACGAGAGTGGCGTGTAAAGTGCACCCATCGCGACTTTGAATAACCACCAGGTGATGATAATACTCACGAGAGTATGAAATTGATAGATACCGGCAAAGGCGATGATCATGAAAATAACGGTATCGAGTAATTGCGACCAGAGGTTAGATAACATTGAACGCAGCCAAAATCGTTTTGTTCCCCAGCGGTCGCGGAAAAAGAAAAATGAAACGACATCTTGATACTCAGCGATTACAAAAGCGACAATCGAAGCGACCGCCATCCGGATCGAGCTACCGAATACCTGATCATACCCTTCCTTTGCCCAGAGACTGGCACCCGCCCACGGCATAGCGATTGAGATAAACGAGTAGACGATAAACAAAACCGTACTGACGCAGCCGGCGAGTACAAACAGTTTGGCTACTTTTTTTCCGTAGACTTCGCCCACCACGTCGGTCGTCAGAAACACGATTGGAAACGAAAACACGGCGACTGACAAATGGGAGCCAAACAAAAACGGCATGAGCTTGAGTCCGAGCGTGTTGGCTGCCACGAGTGATGTGAGGTAAAGTGCGAGCGCGATAAGTAGTTTTTTAAAAGATCGTTCACTGAGGTTAATCATAGAGTATAAAAAATGATTAAAAAAACAGCCGGAGCGCGGCGGGGTGGGTGCTACTAACGTTCGCCGGCTCGAAATTACATCGAGTCGGGCGAGGTGAAACTAGACCAGGTTTGGATGGAGTGAGTATGGAGCATGGCAGATGTTAGTGCGTAAACTATATCATACTTAACGATTTCTTCGTAGCGTGTAATTCATGCTGCAACCCTTTGTGCAGACGACTGGAATAGTATTTGAGGGGTTGTGGAGAGGGCTTTAAGGCGAAAGCAGCTGTTTAATGGAAGAATTCAAAAAAGAAGTTCTCTTTAGGAACTTCTTTTCGTGCTTGTCGGATTTATCCTCGGGGAGGAAAACCGTCGTTACCGTAAGAGTTCCTCCAACCAATCTTTCCATTTCTATTTTGCACGATCATTTCTGCCCTCTTATGTACAGAGACAGTACGTGCTTTATCAACAGCTTTGGCCTTAGTTTCAAAGATGCCCGCGGCCTCGCTAGTGCCGACAGTCTTAACCCGCCATCCAGCGTCCGAGGGGCTAACAAAAACTTGTTTATTCATATCTTTTTGTTTTTTTGAGTAATCCTGCCTCGACTTTTAATCCAGGAGCTTAGTCCACGACAAGCGCAAGTGGGTGGCAATAAGACCAGGTATATCCAATGAGCTATAATATGTCAAATATTACATTTTATTTACATTATATTTCCTTATGGTTGACAATTTGTCTATTTATACGGTAGTGTAGTAGGTACTTAACTGATATTTATGAATTCCAAATCGTTAGATCTTCGCGAATTACGCAAACATCTGAACATGTCACAAGAAGACCTGGCTCGACGGCTGGGAATTTCTCGCCCCACCCTCCTCAAGATAGAAAAAAATGAACGTAAAGTCTCGCTCTCCGAGCGTCAGAAAATTGATGAAATTTTTGATTTGGTTAAAGATGTTGCGCCCAAAAATTCTGACGTGCGTATTAGCATACCGCAAAAAAATCTTGATAAATTCAAGCAGATTTTTTTGTATATCTTGGAGCGGGTAGGCAACCGACCTAATGTGGGTATGACCGTGCTTTATAAACTTTTGTATTTTATCGATTTTGATTATTATGAAAAATACGAAGAACAGATTATGGGCCTCACCTATATAAAAAATCATCACGGACCAACTCCAAAAGAATTCATTAAGGTCGTAGAAGAAATGAAAGCCGCCGGAGAGATAGAAGAAATAAAAAGCAAATATTTCACCTACGAACAAAAAAAATATCTGCCAGTAATTCATGCTGATCTTTCCAAAATAAGCGGACGCGAATTAGAGCTTATCGATAACGTACTCAGTCGACTGGCCGGCAAAAGCGCTGTCGAACTTTCTGATTACTCTCATCAAGATATTCCTTGGATGGTCGGGGAGTTAGGGAAAGACATAAGCTACGAGTCGGTTTTTTATCGTGGTACCGACCATTCTGTACGAGAGTATGCCGATAAACTTTAGGCAAACCAATGAGTTCGAGAAGGATTTAAAAAGATTACTGAAAAAATATCGAACACTACCCGATGATCTAGAGGAATTTAAGAAGATCATTTTAATAAAACCACTAGGTATTGGAAAGAACTTTGCTATTCTCACTAAGAAAGATGGTATCGTTATTCTTAAAGCACGATTATTCTGTAGAAGCCTAAAGGGTAGTAGTTTACGTATTATCTATGCCTACATCGAAGAAGATGTGCAGATTGAATTGGTAGGGATAGACTTCATCGAGCTGTATTTTAAGGGAGATAAAGAAAATGAAGATGCGGATCGGATACAAGAGTATTTGAATTTTTGTTAATGAATTACCAAAGCGCCCCAGAACTGATGTAGTACGAGTATGTCTACGCCGACAACAAAAACAAATCACATATTGAGCACCACAGATCGCCTCGTCTCGCGTCACGAGAATAATTTCAACCTGTTACGGCTTGTTGCCGCATTTTTTGTTATAATTACCCATTCATATGCCCTCCTTGGTTTGCCGGAAAATGATGCACTGAATCGTCTGACACATGGCCTGGTGTCATTCAGTCAGCTTGGGCTGTATAGTTTTTTCGTTATCAGCGGTTTTCTGGTGTATGCCAGTTTAGTCCGGAGCACAAGCATTTCTTCTTTTTTTAAAAAAAGAGCACTCCGTATTTTTCCTGCTCTCGTAGGGGTTGTGCTCTGTACCATGTTTATTGTTGGTCCGCTCGTAACGAACCTCACCACGCGACAGTATTTTAGCACTACAGAAACGTATCGATATCTGGGTGGACTGACGCTGTATCGCATTATATACACGCTCCCCGGTGTCTTTACTGATAATCCTTATCCCCGGGCGGTGAATGGTTCGTTGTGGACTCTCCCGTACGAATGGACGTGCTATGTTGTATTCGCCTTGGCCTATTTTTTGGTAAGAAAAAATCCCCGTCTTGCCCTCATGCTCATGGTGCTTGGCGCGTTGGCAATCCGTACTCTCGTTGGGCGCTACCAGGTGGCGCAGGTAATTCCCTTTTTACATCTTGATGTGCGCCAGATGATGTTTTTTGGAGCATTGTTTACGCTCGGCGCGTTGGCGTATGAGCTAAGAACGATGGTGCAGTTTAGAGGTGGTATCGCCGTTTCTCTCCTCGGCTTGATTTTGGTGGTGAGTGGTTCAAAAGTTGGGCTGTACGTACTAATTTTGACATTACCTTATGTGGTACTATCTCTGGCAACTGTTCGACTGCCGAATGCAATTACGCGCCTTATAACACGAGCCGATTATTCATATGGGTTCTACATCTACGCGTTTCCCGTAGGTCAAATTTTGGTAAAGATATTTGGCCAACGACTCTCAGTGGTAGAGCTCGTGCTAGCAACAATTTTGATGACTGCTCCTTGGGCGATTGCTTCGTGGTATCTGATAGAAAAACCGGCGCTGAGCTTAAAATAGTTCCTGCACCACATGGTAATATGCCAAGGACTACGAAGGATTAACGAAGAACAAACTGTCTTCAGCTCGTAAAAGATGCTCGTGCCAGACCATCACTATTTTTTGAAGGGCGCTAACAGTCTCTGCTCTCGTTTGATCCACTGTGTATCGTGTTCATTCATGCTCCAGTAATAGTGCGGTCGGCGACGGCGATGTTTGAGGCGGTGTGGAGAGGGGTGAATAAGAAAGGTGAAAAGATATAACCAGAGACTCAAATTTTTCAAACGAATTCACAAAATAGAACCACGGATACTCACCCACATTTTTTTGGCGGACATTCAATAGTTCAAGTTTTGTTTGCACCAGTTTTTTCCAATCAGTCCCGTGCTCAGTCTGTAGAAAAATAAGCGGAATGTAGGGAATATTTCCGCCGTGAAGATTGGTCTGGGTACGGATAATATTTTTATGAAAAATAGCAGTTTGTTCGAGCTCAGTGCCGTCTCCGCCGAGCGGCCCGACGACTGCGATATCGGCGGTACAAATCGCGCTCAGGCGCTCAAAAATATCTTCGGCGACCGTAGTAAACGAGGCATGTTCGACCCGCGTCCATAAACCATCATATTGGTGCTGAGGGACGCCGATGTTTCGTTCGAGCGGGAGAGAATTTTTTGCCAGGTACTCATGGGCAGTATCGCTCACGGCCGACATGGTGCCGCCGGCATACCCGCCATGGAGTACGCCGTAACCGTGCGCTAATAAACTATCGGTACAGCGCTCGATGAGGCGGTATTCACTGCTATCGCTCGGCAGACTCGAGGCACCAAAAAAAGCGGCAAAGCGGCTGGTGCCGGACTGTTGTTTGAGTTTGGCCAATGATATTTGGGCTGAGGTAGGCATACTTAAGATTTTGTCCCTTGCAGAATAAACGTAAACGGAACGAGAGCTGCACGGGTCGGCGAATAGGTGGTAGAAAAGCTATGACGTTTTGTGGCGGTCGTCGTGACCCCCACTTCTTCAAAAGCGCTGATACTGAATCCGGCAGCGCGGAGGAGGTTAAACCACACACTCGGTGGCGCCTGAAACGTGCGGATGTTGTGACCGCTCTGGTTCCAGTTGTAGCGAATAGTTGGTTCTGGCGTGAGGTACGAGCGGACGAGTATGATGTCGCCATTTTTTTCTTCTATACAACGCGCCAGATAATGATCCCAACTGAAGGTGAATCGGCCGCCGGGTTTGAGCAGGCGAAATATTTCCGAAAGAGTTTTGGGAATGTTGCGCGACCAGCCGAGGCCGTAGACACTGAAAATTTCTTCAAACGTCGCGTCGGGAAACGGCATTTTTTTGTTCATGTCAGCCTGAACAAACGCGGTAGCAGAGGTGTTGTGCGTACGTCTCGCTTGGTCTATGGCAGTTTTAGAAAAATCTACGCCGACGTACTGTTTCGGATTTTTTGTGAGGACGTACGGCACTGACTCGCCGCACCCACAGCCGATTTCGAGAATGCGGTTGTCGGTAATATGGAGCAGCTTAGTGGTGTGTTTCTGGCCAATAGCATGCACGCCCCAGGCGGGGAGTGCGGCTCCACCAGATTGATACTCGTGCGCATGGACGACTTCCCAGGCTTTTTGGTTGTTGGTTTTGAGGAGTGGTTTCATGTGGTAAGCGTACCACTCTCGCTAGATTATGTATCGAATTTTTGGACGCAAAATAAAATAATAAGTATATTTTGCTTATTTTAAAATAAAAAAGTATACTAATTATGTGTCTAAATTTCAGACAGATTGCCAAAATATGAATCAACTATTATCACTCCTCCAAAAATACGGCTTTTCCGAGCGCCATGCCCGCGTGTATCTGCATCTCATGTCGAAGCTCGAAGATACGACGCTTGGTATTGCGAGCACGACCATGATTCCACGGACGACGGTGTACACCCTCTTGTCGGATTTGAAAAATCAGCATCTGGTGTCGTCATTTCGGAAAAACAAAACCCAGTATTGGACGCCTGAGAACGCTAGTCAACTACAGGCTAACCTCAAAAATAAACAGGAAATTGCCGATACCCTCGTTCCACTTTTGCAAAACATGCTGAAAGCCGCTTCGCCAAATTCCTCTTCAGTCCGGTTGTTTACCGGTAAAGAAGGTCTCAAAGTGGTGTGGGAAGATATTATTTCCACTCTCGAGACGTACAAATTACCATTCGTATACGCCATCACCCATATGGATTTGTATTCGGTGTTGCCGATGTATTTTCCGGCGTGGATCAAACGACGACGTGCCTCAAAAGTGTTTGCGAAACTTATTGTGCCACCCGGACACACATATTTACGCACAGACGAAGGGCAAGAGGTGCGGTCAATGCCTGAGAAATATGTGTTTACCGGGGACATGACGATCTATGGAAAAAAAGTCGCTCTCTTTATTTTTAAAGAACCAGATTACGAATCCGTCATCATCGACTCTCCGGCGTTTGCGGCCATGATTCAAGGGTTTTTTGATTTTACGTGGGATAATCTTGGTGTGGTAGCACGGGTTTAAAGATGCAATGTAATATTTCTGAATGAGTACCAGTAATACTAAGCGAATCTATCTTTTATGACCGAACAGACCGACGAAGAACTTGCGGGTCAGGTACAAAGCGGAAATAAAGCGGTTTTTAGCCAGCTTATCACGCGTTACGAAGAGAAACTAACCCGCTATGCCCGGCGGTTTTTGAGCGATAGCGAAGATGTGCGTGATGTGGTACAAGATATTTTTATCAAAACGTATGTAAATATCCGTGCGTTTGATAGAGCTCGTCGGTTTTCTCCCTGGATCTATCGGATTGCGCACAACGAGCTCGTCAACGTGTACAAAAAACGCAAACGCGAGCGATTGTCGTATGTTGATCTTGAAGTCGTTTTTCCTTTTTTGCGAGCGAAAGAAAAAACAGATACTGAGGTGCGCGATGCAGAAACCAAAAAATTACTCGAACATGGTTTAGAAAAAATAAATCCCAAATATCGCGAAGCATTAGTACTATTTTATTTTGAAGAACTTTCGTACCAGGATATTGCTGATATTTTAAAAATTCCCATAGCCACCGTCGGTGTCTGGATAAAGCGTGGTAAAAATGCACTCAAAAAACACCTATCACCACTCGTATGAACGATCACCCTACCCCAATCGAACAAACCACTGAACGAACCGTGATGGCGACGATTGAACAAGGTTCGGTCAAGATGCGCTCGCGCTGGTTTTTTATCATCCAAACAGCGCTGGTTGGCGCCTGTATTTTGGTAATCTCGGGGATGGTGGTGTATGTGGTGAGTTTGGCAGTTTTTGTGACAGAAGAATCGGGCGTGTGGGCAGCTCCGCAGTATGGTTGGCAAGGATTTTTGTTGTTTACCCGTTCTATTCCCTGGTTTCTCATTATTTCAGCACTTGCCCTTCTTGGTATAACCGAAGTGTTGGCACGACGTTTTTCATTCGTGTATTCACGACCATTAGCGTATAGCTTTGCGCTGTTCGTGGTATGCACGGCCGTGGCCGGTTCTGTAGTAGCGCAAACATCGTTTCATCGGTCGTTGTCTGAATTTGTTAATCGTCATCGCGTACCAATCGTACCGACGTGGTACAAGCGCTACGATCCCGAAACCCAGCAAGGTGTTTGGCGTGGTCGCGTGATTATGATGGGTGATGGGCGGTTTGTGATCGAGCGTCGCTCTGGGCTTACTACCACCATCATGATTTCGACCAAAACTCGTTTACCACCATTTCCTATTAATGAAAATGACCGCGTGATGGTGATTGGTGTGGGTGAGACTTCAACGGTTTCGGCATGGGGAATTCGATTGGCACCAGCTTTTTCACGATAAATGTAATATTGGTAGATTGGTGATGTAGTACTAGATAGCCGCGGCACCGAATAATCTTTGGCCAAAGATTATTCCTCATTCTTTATTCATCATCTGATTTCTATTCCTATGAAAAGAAAATTTATCGCCTATGCCATGATCCCGTTTTTGGGAGCTGGAGTACTCGGCGCCACTCAAGTTTCAGCTCATCCGCTCTTTGGTATGGCAAACAAAGCCACACCCGAAGAGATTGCAACCCGTCAGCAAGAGATGTTTCAAAAACAGGCTGATCTTCTCGGTATCAGTGTTGATAAGGTAAAAGAAGGTTGGGCAAACGGTAAAGATATTGTCACGCTCGCTACCGAAAATGGTATTACTAAAGATCAACTTAAACAAAAAATGAAAGATGCGCAGTCAGCCGCTCTTAAAACAGAGTTGCAGGCGTTAGTCACCAAAGGGGTGATTACTCAGGCGCAGGCCGATCAACGTCTCAAAGTGCTGCAAAATAAAGCAGTCGGAAAAGGCGGACGCGGTGACCGAGGTTTTGGCGGCCATCGTGGAGCTGGCGGTCTCTTCTAAACATTTTTTACCCCTAACCAAACATCACCACCGAAGAGAGGTGGTGATGTTTTTTATGCATCAAGCGGTTGACAAGAACGCGGGTTCGTCGCACCCTACCCCTGTCGTAACGACAGAAAGAAGGTAGATCGATGAAATTATTGAAGGGTCTCGTGGTGCTGGCAATACTTCTCTTGGTCCGATGTGGTGGGGAGCCACCGACGCCGGTGTATAGTCGCAACAATTCATTCCAACTTTCAAAGTTGGGCGGGGTCACGATCTTCATCAATCGTATCGATGCAAGCCATGCGGTGACCACGATCGTGAACGGCAATGATCGGGTGATCAAGGTTAACATCCAGCAAGTACCGGGCGGTCCGTTTGTGGTCAGTCAAAAGTATGTTGCCGCCGCCGACGCGGAAGCTGGGGTTGCCACGGATCTCGCGCTAGGCCAAACCATTCATGTGCGGGTTGATGTGTACAAAGACGCCTACAGTTTGGCTGCTTCGTGCCTCAAGAGCTTGTTTGGCACTGGGTGCACCGTTGATCAAACGCATGAGCGGGATTTTGTGCTGATGACGGAGTAGAGTGAAAGGTGGGTAGTGAATACCCTAAAGTTTGTTAGGGGAGGGTGGTTGGTTTTCAGCTTATCCAGTCAACTATTGACAAAAGACCGCAGAAGCGCTACTGTCCATACGCTCATATCGAGCAGGAGTCTCATCATGAACACGAGTAAGCGCGTCCTTTCTTTCCTTGCGTCCTTTGCTATGGCAACGACCCTCGGCGTGAGCGGCTGTGCATCCTCTGCTTCCAATCAAAAAGCGCAGTCGCCCGAGCAGGTTCTCGCCGGCATAACCGAAGCTGCCGTGCCCAAGGCAGATGGGAGTAAGGCCCCTGATGGGTCTCGCGTGTGCGTCAAAAAGGACGGAAGCGAGATCCCGTGCAGCGCTGCCACCACCATCTTCACCCCGCCTGTGATCAATATCAAGCAGTAGTCGCCTCCCGACAGAACCTTCTCCTACCGCTCTTCTCGCCAGGCATAGCCGCACCCCGACAGTCAGGGGTGTTTTTAATTTTATATCTTTGTGATAGGGTTACAAAAATGTTTTTTTACCTATGTCTTCTATAATATATTACTATCAAGATATCCCAACCCCGGTCGGAAGTATGGGAATAGTTGTCAGTGAGCGCGGACTCCACTCTATTTCGTGGGGATCATTTGATTACAAAAAATTACAGGCCACCGGCGCCCGCCTCGAAGATGATCACCATCCTTTGCTTCAAAAAACTGCGGTTCAATTAAGTGAATATTTTCGAGGAGAACGAAAAGACTTTGATGTGCCGCTTGATAGCCAGGGAACGCCGTTTCAAAAAACAGTCTGGCATGCCTTGACAGAAATCCCGTTTGGCGCAACAATTTCGTACCGGCAGCTCGCCGAGCGTGTCGGCAAACCAACCTCGTTTCGGGCAGTGGCCCAAGCGGTTGGTGCTAATCCCATTGCCATTGTGGTTCCGTGCCACCGGGTGATTGGGTCAGACGGAAGCCTTACCGGATTCGCCGGTGGGCTTGAAGCCAAAAAAACACTCTTAACGCTGGAGGGTGTTCGCTATAGCTAGTCGAATGCTGGCAAAAAAGCATCTACGTTCGTTCCAAAAAAGGGGGTCTGCAATGTCATGGTCACCAGAGTACACCGTGTTTTTGAAAAATTTCCTTGATCAGTTGGCCGGATTGTTTATTATCGCGAGCCCGTTCGGTGCGGTACCGATTTTTTTGCAACTCACCAACAAACATACCGAAATGCGCGATAAAATCGCCTTTCGGACCGCAGTAGCATTTGCCGTGACGCTGTTCATCACGATGATCTGCGGTGAATGGATCGTGCGCAAGTTCTTTGGCGGTATCGGACCGCTGCGAATTGCGGGCGGGCTCTACCTCATCTTCTGCCTCGGAAAGGACATGGTAGAAGGAAAGACCGTAAAAGTTGATGACAGCCTCGGCGGAACTTCGCAGGTGACGCACCTGCTTTCGCAAGCAGTAGCGCCACTGGCGGTACCAATCTTGGTCGGGCCGGGTGCTATTAGTACGACCATTTCTCTGGCAGAACAAGGCGGGCGTGCTTCGCTCGCGATCGTCATCGTGCTGTTGTCAGTGTTTGTGTACGGCATCTTCCATGTCGCCGGTCGTTTTAGCGGTCGTGGGCCATTTGGTGTGACGGGAACCATGATTCTGATGCGGATTATGGGGCTGCTTACGATGGCACTCGGCTGTTCGATGGTCGTTCAGGGCGCACGCGACGCAGGAATTCTGCTCCCCAAATAAGGCTGCTTCCGCAGAAAACGACACAGGACTTTGAGCCTGTGTTTTTTGCTTGCGATTTGTAGTTCTGATTGGTAAGGTAGTAGTACTTTTTTATATGCCCAAGCCCATTTCTTCACCACGTCAATTCAAACGTCACTCCGTTTCACGTAAACTACGCCAAGCCAACACCACGTCCTGGGAAAATTCTAGTTCGTGGTATGAAAAATTAGTGGGGAGCGGCGGTCACTACTATCACCAGAAAATTATTATTCCCGGAGTTGTGCGTCTGCTCGCATTAGAACGCGAAAGTAGATTACTCGATCTTGGTTGTGGGCAAGGAGTTCTGGCGCGTACGCTCACTAAACATCAAGGCTATCTTGGAGTTGATGCCTCTTCGCAACTCATCAAGCATGCTCAAGCGTATGATGCAAAACATCTCCATGCGTATCTGTTAGCGGATGCCACCAAACCACTTTCTTCGGTAGAGCGTAATTTTACCCATGCAGCCGCAATTTTATCACTCCAAAACATGGAGCATCCTGAAGGAGCAATTCGTAATGCTGGCACCTGTTTAGTTTCAGGTGGAACGTTTGTCATTGTATTGAATCATCCGTATTATCGTATACCACGGCAGTCAGGCTGGGGTGTTAACGAAGAAAGTGACAAACAGTATCGGTGGGTCACGGCGTATATGTCGTCGTTCACTATCCCTATTGTTATGCACCCCGGCCAGAAAGAAAAAAGCTCGGATACAGTAAGTTTTCACCAACCACTTACTAACTACATCGAATATTTGGTCGCTGCTGGTTTTGGTGTTGTCGCTATCGAAGAATGGGTTTCTGATAAAAAAAATGAACCGGGCCCGCACGCCAAACGCGAAGATACGGCCCGAGCAGAGATTCCGCTCTTTATGGCGATTGTGGCGAAGAAAATACGATTCTAAAAAATATGGTATACTATACCATACAGTGCTTTCATTTTTTTTATTTATTCATTTAGTAGCATGATGTATGCCAAGACATTTTACTTGTGGTGTTCAGAAATTTATAGGGGTAGGTATGGCGCTCACGGTATTGTTTGGAGCAGGCTGCTCAATGGAGCCACGTGCTGAAGCGGTAATGCCGCGCACGTCTCAAGCGAATCCCGATACGTTGGCGCGTGGTGCTAGCTCGCCGCCGTCTGCAGTCGATCAAAAAAAGACTATTTGCGCAGATTCTTTGTGCCTATATACCAATAAAGAAAATGGATTCTCTTTGCAGTACCCGGAGTCTTGGCAAGTACGTGAAGGTGCTTTCGGCACGATCGTCTCTATACTATCACCACTTGATGGTACTAAAGATCAGTTTTCTGAAAACGTGAATGTAGTAAGTGAGGCAGTTTCGGCAAATACTAATTTAAATGATTATTACAAAGCTTCTGAGGCAAATCTAAAAAAATATTTTACTGATTTTAAAGTGCTAAAGAACGACGGGGCAACATTAGGTGGATATCCGGCTCGGACCGTGACGTATCAGGCTGCTCAGGCTTCGCTCAAATTACGTACAACTCAAGTTTTTACTATTCGAGATAATCGAGTATTTATTATCACCTTAACTAACGTACAAGACAGTCCAAATAATTATTTTGCAACGATGAGTGCGGTGGTGCGGTCATTTCGTTTTTTGAAGTAAGGATTTCAGAAGATAAGCAGGCCCTCAGGGTGAAAAATTTATACCAAAATCAGTCATAGAAGCATTCATATTATGTGGAAGATTGTGTCCACTAAACCACAAAAGATATGGGGAGGGGGTCTTGTGGGGCTCTTGTTATGTTTGATGTTAATTTCCTCTGCGCGTGCTTTGCCTTATTTACCAGGTCAAACGCTTGACCCGGCCTGCTCTCCAACAACTACAAATTGTACCGTTGTTCCCCCGGCACAAGCAGGTCTTAATACCGATATATTTCAGTTGGCTCCGACTGGCTCGTTATACTTGTTACCCGGGACCGGTCGTGTTGGTATCAATACTACGACCCCGCAAGAAGCCTTGGATATCGCCGGAGCCGTTAAAATCGGTAACACAACCCAAACTCTATTTGGGACGATCCGCTGGAACGGAAATGATTTTGAGGGATATGGTATTTCTGGCTGGAAATCACTAACAAGTGTTAGCGATGCTTCAAGTAGTGCAGTTTTTGCACAGCTCAATGTTATAGGGAGTGCGACGACGGCTGTTTTTGCGGCTAGCACGGGGACGATTAACTCTCTATTTTCTGAAGCACTTATAGCTTCTTCAAGTCTGGTTGGAAACATAACGACCACCAATTTTGCTGCCACTTTAGCAAATATCGGCAGTATTTTTGCAGGTAGTGCGACCGCTACGACATTTTTTTCTCAAAGTTTGACGGCCTCCAACAGCTTATTTAGCAATATCATATTTTCAAATGCAACAGGTACAGAGCTTGTCGTTCTTGGGCCATCATTTTTTAATGGGATAGCGTCGTTTGCGACATCGACGATTAATGAATTGTTGGTGAGTAATCTAGAAGCAACCAACGCCACACTCTCGAATGTCACTACCACCAATTTGTCCGGAACTACGATTTCTGCCACCACCGGTACCTTCGCTAATTTGGTGGTAACTAATCCACTCTCATTCGCCAACCTCATCTGGACCAATGCTACGGGTACCGACCTCTTTATCACCGCCGCCACCGCCACTAATTTTTTTGCTACCAACTTGAACGGTGCTAATGGTTCGATCACCAACCTACTTGCAATCAGCGCCACATCCACTAATCTGAGTGCAACAAACCTCACGGCTACCAACGGGGTGTTCACCTCAGCCACCTCTACTAATCTTGCAGCCACGGCCGCCAACCTTACAAGCGCAACTCTTGGTAATGCCACCACCACCAATTTATTTGTCACGACACTTGGCGCAACTAACAGCACACTCACGAACGTCACCTCCACCAATCTCTCAGCCGCAGTTGGTTCAATTGCAAGCGCCCTCTTTACTGCTGCTACCTCCACTAATTTATTTACCTCTAATCTTGGTGCAACTACGAGTACGGTAGCCAACCTCACCTTCACTGCTGGCTCAGGTACCACCCTGGCCCTCACTGGTGCAGCCACGATTGCGGGTACCTCAACGTTCGCCACCACTACCATCGCCCAACTCACCGTCTCTGGCGGGACTGTTGTATCAAATGCAACAGCCACGAATGCGTTTGTGAGTGCGTTAAGTGGTACAACTGCTTCCCTTACGGGGGGATTAGTACTTAGTTCAAGTACCCCCGCGACCACCACTAATTCTCTATATAATATTGGTGGTCAGCTTTATTTTAACGGCTCAATAGTGGGTGGATCGAGTTCTAGTACTTTTAGTGGGGTAACGTGGACCAATGCTACGGGCACTAATTTAGTAGCCACAAGTATTACTACTACGAATTTTTTTGGTAGTAATGTGAACGGTTCAAATGGTTCGTTTAACAGTCTGCTATTCACCAATGCTACTGGCACGACACTGAGTTTGGCTGGTACAGCAGTAATTGGTGGTGCTAGTACGTTAGCCACTACAACAATAACGCAACTGACGGTGACCGGAACCTCCACGCTTGCCAGCACAACTATTTCGCAACTGACTGCTTCAGATGTTTCGTTTACTTCTGCGACAACCACTAACCTAGTAGCAACACTCGGCACGCTCACGAGTGCGGTCATAGGAAGTGCTACCTCCACGAATCTTTTTGTGACGAATTTTGTTGTGACCAATGCTACAACAACCGGAAATCAGTATGTCGGTGGTGCTGCTACGATTGCAGGTGCGCTTAATATAGCTGGATTTTCTACGCTTGCCACGACGACCGTCAGCTCTTTTACTGCAACAGCTACTTCGTCATTACAAAATGTCGTGGCTAGCGGGTTTGCTGTAGTTGGGGCCGGAACGCGAGCTACCGCGTTTGCTCTTGAGGTGAATGGCGATGTGGGTCCAGTTTCTTCACCATCACTTGTTGTTTCTAACAACACATCGACGGTTCTAGATGCTACAGGAATAGTCGGGGCTTCTTCCTCCATAAAAATTGCTGGCGATAGTTTGCCAGTCGTTGCCTATTTTGACACAACTAACGGTGATCTTAAATACACAAAATGTACGAATGCGAGTTGTTCTTCAAAAGTTACTCAAACACTTGATACCACAGGTATTGTCGGTCTGTCGCCGTCTATAGCAATTTTTGACGGCAACAGGCTTGGGATTAGTTATTACGATAGTACGAACGGGAATCTCAAATATGTATATTGTACTGATCATGGCAATTGTTCTGGAACCGCGACTATCCGTACTCTTGAGGCGGTCAATGATGTAGGTTTTTATAATGCGATAGCCGTTGGTCAAGACGGTAAGCCGGTGATTGCGTATTATGATACAACGAACGGCGACTTAAGAGTTCTTAAGTGTGATGATGTTACGTGTGCCACCACATCATCCGTAAGTGTGGATACAACTGGAAACGTCGGGCAATTCACTGCTATCACCATCGGTTCAGATGGTTTCCCCTTTATCAGCTATTATTCTGTCAGTGGAGGTGATTTAAAAGTTGTTAAATGTGGTAATTATAGTTGTTCTACCGGCAATACCATTACCTCAGTGGAAACTACCAATAATATCGGTTTGTTTACATCGGTTGCTATCGAGCCAGATGGATTGCCGTTCATTACACACTACAGTCTGACCGGCTTGGATTTGCGAGCTATAAAATGCGGAAACTTATTGTGTTCGGCGGGAAATACGGCTACCGCGCTCGATACAACGGGAGATGTTGGTCAGTACTCTTCAGTCGTGGTAGGTTTAAATGGTTTGCCTGTCATCAGTTATTACGATTTGACTAATGGTGATCTGAAAGTGCTAAGTTGTGGCAACGCAACTTGCGCCTCGGGAAATACTATTACATCAGTAGAAACTACCAATAATGTTGGTTTTAACACATCGCTTGCTCTGTCAAACCAGGGATTGCCAGTTATTGCCTATTTTGATTCTACCAATAGCGATCTGCGGTTGTTTACTTGTGGGACTCAAAATTGTGCACGCAACGGTTCAGCGTTTAGTAGTGGTTCTAATCTCGGATCGCGATCAAATTATTTCAACAATGTGTATGCTGCCAACTATTGGGCGAAAGAAGGTATTCAAGTGGCAAATTTTGATTTGTCGGAAAGTTATTTAGATCATGATCAATCAA
>JBPOHP010000055.1:0-6963 GCA_052035445.1 Candidatus Magasanikiibacteriota bacterium | reverse complement strand
ATTTTTTGGTAACGACGGTAGGTGAGTTAGGGGAAGTGGGTAAGAAGAATTGTGCTAAGAGATGGGTTCATAGGAAAAAAGTTGTGTTATCGTAGCACAGCCAGGAGTGTCTGCAAGGATCTGATGTGTACGGGTAAACACGGTGATGTTAGGGGTAAGTCCTATAATTTTTTTGCGTTTATTACGTAACTAAGTGCGGTGATTGCAAATAAATGTTGTCAAAAAAATAACATATATCTAAATTTTATTTCATTTAAACCCCGCCCTTCTGGGGGCGATTGGGTAATTCATTTCGGAAGTTGCAGCGCCTTGATAGTCTGTTCATCACTATCTTGTGGCGCACGACATTAGCGCTCGTCTCGGTGGTTGATATGCTCTGGCTGCCTGACCGCCAGATACTCTCCTCCTACCCGCATTCAGTGATTGTGTGTGTGAAGTGATGGTCGACATCGCACGACTCTAATACGTAGATCGTCATGAGTAATCATGGCGATTTTTTATACCCAAAAACCACCGGGATTACCGGTAGTTTCTTAATGTTATCGCGAGAGTTTGGTGAGTAGCTGCGGTAGTTCGGTGGCAATGGTGGTGAGCACTTCTTGAAGTTCTTTGAGTTCAGTCCCAGAAAATCGTTCGAGCACGTAATCAACAATTTTTTCAATGCCTTTTTCTTTGGGCCCAACACCGATGCGAATGCGAACAAAATCTTTGGTACCGAGATGGTTAATGACCGAGATGATGCCATTGTGACCAGCGGCTCCGCGATTTTTCTGGATGCGGTATTCGCCGAGCGGAATATCTTTGTCATCATGCACGACTATAATGTCATGTGCGGAAAGTTTATAAAAATCTATGAGTGCACGAACGCTCTTGCCAGATTCGTTCATGAACGTTTGTGGTTTAACAAGCAGAACTTTTTCACCATTCATTTCGAGAACTGAAATTTCAGCATTACTTCTCTTATCAAAAGTGGCTGAAGTCCGAAGTCTGAAGTCCAAAGTCTGCAAGGCGTCAATCGCCAAAAAGCCTGCGTTGTGGCGGGTCTTTTCGTAGTCTTTGCCAGGATTGCCAAGGCCGATGAAAAGTTTCATAGCTATGAATATGCAAAATTATTATCTTCATTAAAGCAATAAATGGTAAAACCGTCCACTACGTTATTGAAGTCTTGAACTTCTTTTATTTGATTGCTATGTCGGAATCAGGTCAGGAAGAATACGTTTAGAAGTTGTTTTGTTTAGAGATAAAAAAGACATGCGCTCATGATGCCAAAGATATGGCGTCTGCTTAACAAAAAATATCACCAGAGTATGTTTTATCGGGTGCATATTATCTTGGTATTGAGTACCCTCGTGTTTTGTGGTGTCCTCGTTACGAGGACTACTACTCCAAAGAGGTGGTTAACGAGCTGCAGAATTTGCTGACTACATGATATTTCCTCACTATGATAACGATGGAAAAATACTTGTGAAGTCTGCCGTGACTGAAGCAGAGTTGTTTGAACGTGGGTATGCCTCGATCGTAATGCTTGGATTGTATAACTTTGGCGTATGGGTTTTTGGTGAATCAACACGCGTTATTTTACTCTGAAACATGAATCAATAAAAAAAATTTTTGTTATATCGACACGAGTGAGGATATTGGTAAAAAAACATTAGAGCTTGATCGTAAAAAAAGAGTCGTAGAAAACAAAAATAGTTGAAAATTAGCAAAAAAATCAGGTGCAGAATATTATGATATTCAGGTAGATTTTCGCCGTACTAGCACGCACAAAGACGATATTGCACGAGTTGTAAACGACCAAATCGGCATACTAATTTCGGACGGAACGCAGATTTTTAAGCAGTTTATTGAAGAGGTAATTCAGTTCGCTGGCGATGGTAGGTTAAAAAAACTTGGCCTTGATACCGACCCACGATGCTGACAAGATCAGATGCAGCGAGTTTCGTTCTTGATTAAGTTGCGTAAAAAGAGTGGGGGTAACATTACGTATGATGCGTGTGTCCTCGATAAAAATGATTTGATAATTAAGGTAGATAGTTAAAATTTTATACAACCCCACAACAAGATGCATGTTGTATTTATCCCGTGGTATTATTGACATTCTTTACACTGTGCAATATAATTTTGTATTGCACGGTCGCAATGATATATCTAGTATATGTTAGATATCTTGTTGCGGCAGTTCATACTGACCGGCATATCCACATCTTCATGAGGAGGAGAAACCAATGCGTCACCTTTTGTTTCTTGGGTTGGCTCTGGTTGTGTCGTGTGGTACACCGCGGAGTACTACTATTCCTGGCTG
The DNA here is from genome assembly GCA_052035445.1 of Candidatus Magasanikiibacteriota bacterium. Lineage (GTDB taxonomy): Bacteria > Patescibacteriota > Patescibacteriia > Magasanikbacterales > GWA2-37-8 > CAZQUL01. The sequence continues at coordinate 4,658 of JBPOHP010000055.1, read as the reverse complement.
TACCCCGGAAGATATGATTGAAGACGGAATTATGTTAGAGGGTGTAAAAAATACTTTGAAAGAAGCTGAAACACTTCGACTAGAAGGCAATAATTTGTTGACGGTTGTTGAAAAAAATGCGACAGGAATCCCCTGTGCGAACTCACTCGCTCGGGCCAAAACTGCACAGCAAGGAGCTAATACCAAAATTCAAGAAGCTAACACCCAGTTGTTGAATGTTGGTGCGTGTGTCGCTGGTACTGGTAAGCAAGACCTGACTTTCAAGATTAACCAGCTCAATCAACGTGTGACTCACCTGGAGGGGCAACTCGCTGATGTTGCCTGCCTCGATACCCCTAAGAGGTCCTCTCAGAAATAAGTGTACCTCTATCTCAACCTCTGAACGCTAGCTATCCGTAGTGCTGCTGAAAAGTGGCCTACGGGTTTTTTGTATACAAACAACAAGACTACATGGGGTAATTTGTACGTATTTAGTCGCCTTATTGAGGCAATTTTTCGATCTGTGGTCTGTCTATCGACAATGCAAGGCTTCGGTCGAGACCTGTCGAAGTCCGAAGTCTGAGCTGCCGGAGTCTGATGATAGTCTACTTCTTCATCTTCGTGAGTTTGATAATGATCGGGGTGCCGAAAAAGCCGAATTCTTTCCGTAAGCAATTTTCGAGATAATGGACGTAGGAAATATGAACTGAGGTGTTGCTCTTGATGAAGAGTTCAAACATGGGTGGGTTAGTACGCAACTGCTTGAAGCCAAGTAATTTTGGATGACGAACACCAAGGCCAGTAGCTGGTTTGTGTCGGCGCTGAGCGCGGTACAAGAAGTCGCCCAAGGTTTTTTCGTCGAGTTCGGTATGTCGGCCAACCCAAGCATCGCGCAAGAGTTCAAAAATCTGATGTACGCGGTACCCAGTTTTAGCACTAATAAAGACAATCGGTGCGTAATCGAGGTGGGGGAAATACGAATAGATCTTTTCTCTGGTTTCGTTGCGGAAGCTATCGGTGTTGTCATCGCTCATGTCCCATTTGTTGACGACGATCACCACGCTTTTGGTATGCTCGCGTAAGAGTCCCCCGAGCTGCTGATCTTGGTCGGTGATCGGTTCAGTCGCATCAATGAGCAGAAGTACCATGTCAGTGCGGTTTATGGTGGCAATGCTTTTACCAATACCAAGACGTTCGAGCTCACCACTAACTTTTGTTTTGCGGCGGATACCAGCGGTATCGATGAACAGAAAATGTTCTTTGGTACCCTTTTTGCCATCTTCGGTTGATGGAAAATCTACCTCTACTAGGGTGTCATGCGGCTCACGGGTGGTGTGGGCGATTGGGCTTACGATTACTCGTTCTTCGCCAATGAGTTTGTTGAAAAGAGATGATTTACCTACGTTCGGCTTGCCCATGAGTGCTACTTTGATAGGCTCGATTGGTTTCAGGGACTTTGGATTTTTTTTAATTTTTGCTAGTTGTTTATAGATGATATCAAGTAAGTCGCCAATATTCATACCGTTGGCGGCGGAAACGGCGATCGGTTCTCCCAAAAGTAATTTTTTCCACTCGCGATCATAGATTGATTGCGACAGGCTAAAGGTGTCGGCTTTGTTGCCGACGAGCAGAATGGGTTTTTTGCCTGCCTCTGCTTTTAAAAGTTTGGCAATTTGTTGTTCTTGAGGAAGAAGACCGAGCTGAATATCAACTACAAATAAAATAACATCAGCTTCGTCGATGGCGATTTTGGTTTGCTTGATGATATCGTCTTCGAGTTCAACGCCTTCGGTAAACGTAAGACCGCCGGTATCAACGAGACGAAATTCTTTACCGCGCCACGTAGCTGTCGCGATATTACGGGTACGGGTGGTGCCTGGAATATCAGAAACGATTGCGAGCTGGTGTTCAATAATTTTGTTAAAAAGTGACGATTTGCCAACGTTAACACGGCCGATGAGGGCAACGGTGGGTAGTCCGGAAGTGACAATAGTGGCGGGGGTGGCCATACAGAAGAAAGATAATGGTCATAGCGTACGCTAAAAATCGAATTTTGGCAATAGTTGGCTCTAAAATAGAAAATAGCCGACGGTATAGTCGGTTGTTTTTGGGTGAGAATTTAGTTGATTAGCGAATTTTGAAATCAGTTCCAACAAGTACGATAATGTCGGCTGGTGGCAAAGACAGGGTAGAGGTTGAGGTGTTTGGTGTTGAGGTGGGAAAAAGCCATGATGGGACCGTTCTGCCAATTTTTGCCGGTATATCAGCTGCGAGTATCGAGAGGAATGTTGGGTCTACACCGGGGTTTTGCCCATATAAGCTCGTAATCGTTACGGGCCGCTCAGAGCTGTTGCCAACCGTGCGTACAAAATATCCTTTGCTTTCAAGATATTTTTTAACACGTGTGGCAAGACCTACTTCCCAAGTACCGTTGTAAACATCAATAATGGCAGACGTCGATGAGATGCGGGCGGACGAGGTTGGTGATTTTACGGTTGATTCAGATGGTGTTGTGGCACTCATTACCATGTTAGGGGTATCAAGCGCAGTAGTACTCGAAACATTTTCAAAAACATTGGCGATGAACGTATTGATCAGGTCAAAATTTCCTGATTTTGGTGCAAGTACATCGCCAAGTTGGTTGGAAATGGGGATGATGAGTCCATGACGGTTGTCATCGATGACCACGTTTTTGATACGTTCTTTATCGATATGTTGACTAAGACCGGCCAAGTAGATGATTTGATTGAAAGTTAGATTGGTTTTTACATGGGTGGTAAGCGAGTCGTATATATCTTTTATCACAAGGGGGTTGGCGAGGGTGCCGGCCGAAAGCAGTTTCTGTTTGAGAGCAAGCATGACTTGTTGTTGACGGCGTGAGCGAGCAAAATCTGACCCTTCGCCATTATTACCGTGGCGTGAGCGGCTATAGATGAGCGCTTGTTCGCCGTTAAGTGTGGCAGACCCTTTGGCAAAGCTCACTGTTTGGTATGAATAGTTTGGCCCGGGGTAGCGATAGTCGGTAAAGCTGATCGGCACGTCTACCTCTACACCGCCAACCGCATCGATAATATCTTTAAATGCTTGAAAATCCACGCGAACGTAATACGGGATATCAATATTGAATTGTTTTTGAAAAAACTGTCGCGTAAGATCACCGCCCTGACCAGGATTTTTTTGCTCGCTGTACGAGCTTACTGCATTTATTTTTTGGTAACCATAATTATCAAATTTTACCATGAGATCTCGGGGAATAGAAATCATGGCTACCTCACCGCTCGAAGGTTTGAGACTCATGATGATGTTGGTATCGCTTAAGTATGAACCATCATGTCCGGGACCACCGACACCCAACACAAGAATATTAATTCGATTTACGTTCTGTCCTTCGATGGTGGGAGCGTTGTTTGCAAAAAAGAAATTTTTGAGCGAATCAAAAATACCGTTTTTGTCGGTAGGGGTGAGCGTGGTGTTGGTGTGGGCGATTTCGCCGGGTTCATGACGAAATGATCTGATGAGAGTTATTAGTCCAATAAGCGCGCCGCCTACCATTATGCAAAAGATAGCAATATAGGTAAGTTTGTGCGAGTATCTTGGAGCGTCAGGCAGATCATTATGGTGTGAAAGGTAGTTTGGTTTGAACATAGTAGGCACATTGTAGCATATGTTGTCTGACCGCTCAATAATGCCTTGAAAAAGCGTTTTGTGTGTGCTACTCTTGAAGTGTGGTTACCCGAGTGTTCTGGGTGTTTAGCTCAGTTGGTTAGAGCGCTGCATTCACATTGCAGAGGCCACTGGTTCGAGCCCAGTAATACCCACATTTTTAAAACTCCAAAATCATAGCGTGTCTATATACGGTAGTGGTGTCTACGATACCGATGGTTTTTTGGAGGTAAATATTTTGTATGCCTAAAAATCTTGCGCAAGAAAATGTACCCCTTGGTACTATTGCTCATCAATGGGTTATTCCTGAGTATCACCAGTATGATCGAACAAGGGCTTGGTATATGGTGATGATTATGCTTGGTGTCGCACTTCTTGCCTATGCTCTCATTACTGGGAATAATTCTTTTGCTGTTATCATCGTTTTGCTTGGAGTGATTATGTATCTCTATCAACAGCAAGAACCGCTTGAACTCAATGTAGCGCTGACTGATAGCGGTCTCGTGCTCGGAAAAAAATTGTATCGTTATAGTGAACTCGATAGTTTCTGGATTATTTATGAACCAGGTGAGGTCAAAAGTTTGTATTGCATCGTGCAAGGGTTAGTAAAAAATCGTTTAGCGATCCCCCTTGGAGATACTGATCCGGTAGCGGTACGGCAATTTTTAGCACAATTTGTAGTAGAAAATACTACCGAAGAAGATGAGCCGCTCTCAGATAAGTTGACAAGAGTATTTAAAATACAGTAAAAGTATTAGAGCTTGTGAGGCCGGTAAGGCTTGTGAAGTTTATAAGGTGTACATAATGTTCGCCTCATTAGCCTCATGAGCATTACTAGCCTCATAAGTTTTTAATAGCGCACCCGTCGTTCAACGGATAGGACATTGGCCTGCGAAGCCGAAAATCTAGGTTCGATTCCTAGCGGGTGCACAATACAAAAAACAATTCTGAATGAATTGTTTTTTGTTGCGACTAAAAAAACATCCAGCATGTAGAGCTGGATGCTTTCGCCATTC
>JBPOHP010000014.1:0-12247 GCA_052035445.1 Candidatus Magasanikiibacteriota bacterium | reverse complement strand
CGTAGAGCGACTGCTTTGTAATAGCGAGGGTGTGTGACTCTGAGTTGCTCCAAGCGACCGTTCTGTCTTGCTTCTTGTAAGATTTTTATATTCTCGAGCTCTCTGAGGGGAATATTGCTCGGCGGAGAAACCTCATAAAGACAGAGGTTTTGCAAAGCTGTGGCAAACTCTTGTTGTTTGGCACTCTTTTGTGCATTTTCATGGAATAATCTGACGTGGCGCTTGATACGTTGAACCACTGTTAAGCCTTCTTTCATAAGATGAAAGGCAGGGTTGAGATAGTGAAGAACAGCCCGCCTGTTTCGCGAGCCATCGCTGGCGTAGCGGTAGCCATACTCTTTGGTAAGTGCCACCTGGGTTTGTTGGGGAAAGCCAACGCTATAGTACTTGAGCATCATCTCCGCCGGCTTCCAGCCACTACGCAGTAGCTCCTCAAGACGTTGTTTGGCTTCACCGTCGATCGTTTCGACAAATTTTTTTTCAACTAAGAATGAGTGGTTGTGTCTGGTTTCTCCTGGTTTCCAACCGCCCTGTCTTGATAAACCAATTTGCAGTTGAATGTTGGATTTTTCTAGTTTTTCACGGGCTTTTGGATAGAGGTGTTTTTCTTGGCCGGGAGCGATTTTGATAATTTTAACGTTTGGAGCCCGGTGCAAAATTTCATGTATGAGCCATAGCAAAGGTTTCCAACTTATATGGACAACCTCAGTTGTGTGATTGAGCCGTTTAAGTGAATGGTGGCTGCGGGGACCACGGACAATTACGGCGGTTGTGTTTGACACGACAGTGCTCCTGTAGTTGTTGGTTGTTAACGATCGCGTACGTATCGTTACCGGTCGTTGGGAGTTTTTCGGCAACCTCGGATTATCGCTGAAAAACAGGTTTCTGTCAAGCAAAATAGTCAGTAGATGTAGCACACGCTTATGGAGATGGCGGAGCAACCATGTTTTTTTGATCCGTTTTTTTAAAATTACTACCTCAACGTTATGTGTGCTTCCGTCATGGGAAAAAATTATATGGCATAACCTGGAAGATGCTACCTCAGGCTATCTCATGCGATGGTATGATGACATGTATTTCCGTCTACATTTTTGAGTAAGCAGTGTGAAGAATATATCTGTGCGATAGGATCGCTGACAAAAATCTTACTATAATAAAAAGTCCTTCTAAAGTTTTTAGAAGAACTGTTTGGTTTGATTGTGGCTACCTAGCCATAGAAACCGAGGCGCTGGTACCAGTGCGGCTCATACCGTTTTTGGATATGGCATTGCAGGGCGTTGGCTTCAGCAAGGGTGAGAATTCGCGCGGCAACTGAGCTCGTACCGGTGTGTGGCAGTACGAACGAACAATCGCCGTGTCCGAGGTAGGTGGCAAAGCAAGCTTCATAATGGCCTCCCATCGGAAGACCGACGACATACCCGTAGTGATCAGTGCCCTGACCACCGCAGATTGCCGGTCGCCAGGCGAGTTCAAAAGCGATCAAGCTCCTGAACGGTTGTGGAGACGTGGGTTGCACCACTACCATACCCGGTACTGGTTGTCCGGCGCAGAACACCCGGGTTATGCGTTCTTCGGGAAGACGATCGGTGTAGGCTTTGAGGTAGCTAAATTTTTTAAGGAGTTCTGTTCCAAAAAAGGTTGCTCCAATTAGGCAGATAACGGATAGGGTGCCAAGCCAGCCAAGAACGAGTAGCATGGTTGACCTCTGTGTGTGGCGATCGTTTATATGTTTAGTGGCTATATCTGTACCAAAGTAATGATGTCTGGTCAATGAAAGTGTTCGTGGCTGGCATATAATTGTTAGTTTTTTGGCGACCGACTTGATCCTGAGGTGTCTATTGACTTTCTATTTCATTTCCGTTAAAATCGTGCCATGAACGTATAAAATCTCGTGGCTGAGAAAACTTACGCCATATTTTTATTTATATAAATAGCAGGTGAAAATACGTGGGAAGTACATCGTAGATTTCGAACTGTTTCTACGATTACTCCTCACTATCGACACTCTACACTATGCCAACGATTAACCAACTCGTCCGCAAAGGCCGTTCGGCTATTGCGCGCAAAACAAAAGTACCGGCTCTCCAATTTACGGTCGACAACTTGCACCGCAAGACCACGTATTTTGCCAAAGGCAGCCCATTTAAACGTGGGGTATGTACCAAGGTATACACCACTACTCCTAAGAAACCAAACTCGGCTTTGCGTAAAGTTGCTAAAGTCCGCCTTTCTAATGGTACCGAAGTTATTGCCTACATCCCTGGTGAAGGACATAACCTCCAAGAGCACTCCATCGTGCTTATTCGCGGTGGCCGTGTAAAAGACTTACCTGGTGTCCGTTACCATATCGTTCGTGGTGTGTTTGATACCCAAGGTATCGCTACCCGTCGCCGTGGCCGCAGCTTGTACGGTAGTAAACGTCCGAAAGCAGCGAAGAAATAGTGATTCTTGCTGGTCATTGCGAGGAGTGTCGAGTCTTCGACACGACGAAGCAATCTCATGGTTTTCAGAACTATCTTTGTTCTGGGCTCGATGAGATTGCTTCGCTCTGCTCGCAATGACACTTTAAATAAAAACTTCTCACCAATTTTTATCTTAATCTATGCGCGGAAAAGCAGCTAAAAAACGCGTGATCGCCCCTGACGCTAAATACGGCAGTGTCCTTCTCGCCAAATTCATCAACCACGTTATGATGGATGGTAAAAAATCTATCGCTCAACGGGTTGTCTACGAAGCTTTGAAAGAGATCGAAGATACAAGCAAAAAAGACGCTCTCAAAATTTTTGAAGAAGCTATTAAGAACGTTATGCCACAGCTGGAAGTCAAATCCCGCCGTGTTGGTGGTGCCAACTACCAAGTGCCAATGCCGGTGCGTGGTGATCGTCAGCTCGCCTTGTCATTCCGCTGGGTAATCGATGCGGCTCGGGCTAAAAAAGGTAAGCCAATTGCTCAAAAACTCGCTACTGTTATTGCTGAAGCCGGACAAAATCTTGGTGATGCAATCAAAAAACGCGATGATATGCACCGTATGGCCGAAGCTAATAAGGCATTTGCCCACTTTGCTCGGTTTTCAAAATAAATAGCTTTAGCCCTAATAAGCTACTGCGCTAATCAGCTAATAAGCTATTGTATGGCTCGTGAATACCCCTTAGAAAAAACCCGTAATTTCGGCATCATGGCTCACATTGATGCTGGTAAAACCACCACATCAGAACGCGTGTTGTTTTACACTGGTAAAAAACACAAAATTGGTGAAGTGCACGAAGGTGAAGCTACCATGGACTGGATGGAGCAGGAAAAAGAGCGTGGTATCACCATCACCTCAGCTGCGACCACCTGTTTCTGGAAAGGACATCGTCTCAACCTCATTGATACTCCTGGCCACGTTGACTTTACTGTTGAAGTAGAACGCTCACTACGCGTGCTCGACGGAGCTGTGGCGGTATTTGATGCTTCTCAAGGTGTAGAACCACAATCCGAAACGGTCTGGCATCAGGCAGACAAATACAATGTGCCTCGCATTGCTTTTGTTAACAAAATGGATAAAATCGGTGCTGATTTCTACATGAGTTTGGCTTCGATTCAAGAGCGTCTTTCCAAAGATGCGGTTGCTATCCAGTTGCCCATCGGTCAAGACAGTAGTTTTTCAGCCCTCATTGATCTTGTTGAAAACAAGGCATACAAATTTGAAGGTGAAAAAGGGGTGAATATCGTTGAAATTCCCGTACCAGAAGACATGAAAGAGAAAGTTGCAGAATACCGTGCCAAACTCATGGAAAAAGTGGCCGAAGCAAACGATGATTTGATGGGTCGGTTTATCAACGGTGAAACCTTTACCGCTGATGAAATCCGCAAAGCTACTCGTACACTCGTTTTGGCAGGTAAAATGTATCCGGTACTCTGTGGATCAGCGCTCAGTAATATTGGTGTGCAGTTCATGCTTGATGGTGTAGTAGCGTATCTTCCAGCACCAACCGATGTTCCAGCTATCAAAGGTACCAACCCCGACACCGAAGCTGACGAATTCCGACATGCTGATGACAGTGAACCGTTTTCAGCACTTGCCTTTAAAATTGCGACTGATCCGTTTGTTGGTAAGCTCGTCTTTTTCCGCGTGTACTCTGGTCACGTGAGTGCTGGTAGTTATGTCTACAACTCGACCAAAGGTACCAAAGAACGTATTGGTCGTATCGTCCGTCTTCACGCTAATACGCGTGAAGATGTAACCGATGTATACGCTGGTGAAATCGCGGCTGCTATCGGCTTAAAAGATGTGATTACCGGTGACACACTCTGCGACGAAGATAAACAAATTATTCTTCAGAAAATTGTTTTTGCTGATCCAGTTATCTCGATGGCGATTGAGCCAAAAACCAAAGCTGACCAAGAAAAAATTGGTATGGCCATGCAGAAGTTGGCTGAAGAAGATCCAACCTTCAAAGTACATACTGACCCAGAAACACTCCAGACCATTATCTCTGGTATGGGTGAGTTGCATCTCGACATCATCGTTGACCGCATGAAACGCGAATTCAAAGTTGAAGCCAACGTTGGCGCTCCGCAAGTTGCTTATAAAGAAGCTATCCGCAGCGAAGCTGAAGCTGAAGGTAAATATATCAAGCAGTCAGGTGGTCGTGGTCAATACGGTCATTGCTGGCTCAAGGTTGAACCGCTTATTCGAACCGAAGAAAATACCAAAGGGTACGAGTTTGTTAACGAAATCAAAGGTGGTGTGGTTCCACAAGAATACATCCCCGCGATTGAAAAAGGTGTTAAAGAATCTCTCACCAAAGGTATTCAAGCCGGCTTTCCGGTGGTTGATATCAAAGTTACGGTGTTTGATGGTTCGTACCACGAAGTTGACTCTTCGGAAATCGCTTTCAAAATGGCTGGTTCGATGGCCTTCGTTGAGGCTTGCCGCAAAGCAAAACCAGTTATCATGGAACCGATCATGAAAGTAGAAGTATTGGTGCCAGAAAACTTCATGGGTGATGTGATTGGTGATTTGAACTCCAAACGTGGTCAGATTCAAGAAATGACTGATCGCGGAAACATGAAAGTGGTGCGCGCCATGGTACCGCTTGCCAGCATGTTCGGCTACGCCACCAATATGCGTGGTATGACGCAGGGCCGTGCTACCTTTAGCATGGAATTCGATCACTACGCTGACGTACCAAACAACGTTGCTCAGACCATCATCTCGGGAAAAACAAAATAATACGTTACAATAATCGTTGCGACCCAGTCGCTTCGTACCAAAAATCCCCGTGATAGGGGATTTTTGATTAGGGAAAATTAATGCCATTGACGAGTGGGTATACTCTATATTAGAGTACTTTTTGTTCTTTAATCAGCAAAAAAATGATACCGAAAGGATTGGCTATGGGCGTCATCCTCGTTCCCCAAGAGCTTATAAATAAATTCGCCATGCTTTGGCAGGAGGTATATTCTAACAGATTAGATCGTGTACTACTACTGAATGTTTTAAAAAAATATGTCAGAACAGGTGAAGATATTCCTGCGGGGGTTGCCACTCGAGAATATACAACCGAGGAAGAAACGACGGTGAGGGTTTCGGGTTGCGTTACGTTTATCCTGAAAAAAAATCAACAGAATCCGGACGAAATAATTGTGTCTGATGTTGTGCGGACAAAGCGATGGCGACTGGGTGTGGCGTCAGAGATAACTGAACAACGAAACAATCTTGATCTCACTAAGGTTGTGTGGACGATCCATGCTATCGAGCGTTTTATAGCGAGATACTCGAATGATGTCGTGTACTTTTGTGAAGAGGAGCCAGTGGAGCGAAAAGCGCTAAAACTCCTTTCGCTGGCTGTACCCGAAGAGCTTCCGTACAAGCTCGAACGACTACGGTATGTACGAAATAAAGGGGAAGCGTCGCGTTACTACCGGCTCGGTCGTTATCGGTTTGTATTAGCCGAGGTAACGTCGTCAGATGGACAGCTGCCTCGTCAAGAAGTGCGGACATTTGAAGTAGCAAACCCTTATGATCGTCTTCTTCAAGACACTCATAAGCCAAAAAAACGGAAGCAGAGACTGAAGTAATCATGTACTCTTGACAGTTTTTTTGGTCCGTGGTAACTTCTCGTTCAGTTACTCGCGGAGTTGTAAAACTCACCCAGATCCATCTGGGTCATATCCTTGCTTCTGAAATTGAAAAGCTCTTTAGTTTATAACAGCGCAAGCCATTCTTCTCTCTTAGCTTGCGCCCCCGCCTTCTCGAGCGATAGAAAACGCTGCGCGTGAAATGTGCCGGCGAAAAGCTGGCGGTGACGCCTCCCCCTGGCCTGCCCCGTCAGCGCGCTGCATCTCTTGCATTTGAGGGAAGCGTATTTGCTCCCCCCTTCGCTGCGATCGTCGCTTCGAGATCCCACCTTCTTTGGAAGGTGGGCGCTCTCCTCCTGGAGGGTCAAGGTGTAGTGGTGTCCTGCCCCCCCTACAGCACACCGCCACCTTGACCCTCCGGAGAGAGGGCGTTTTTTTATTGCTGTAAGATTTTAGGCAAAGGTATGTTTATAATTATTAACATTTTTTGGCATAAATCGAGCGTAGTGCTCTTTTTGAGTTGACAGCTCATAAAGAGCTTGTTTAGATACCTCTCGGACTTGATGCATAAGGAGGACGCATGAATCCGTTTTACCACAGTCGTGCTTTGTTCTTTACCTGTTTTTCCTTCGTAGCCTGCGGTTCTGAAGCGCAAACGAGTGGTCCAGAACCAATCTATTTTAAAGGAGAAAAAGGCGATCCAGGTACACCTGGCTCTGTAGGAACTTCTGGCCGAGATGGGTACAACTATCAGCCAGTAAAACCATTAGCCATGAATGGGTGGCAGTTTGCCACGAATGGAACGGCCACTGCTCGCATTCAAACGGGATCAGCTTATGCATGGCCTTATAACTACCTTGATCCGGGTGCAAGTAGTGCTGTGTTGAGTTCTGGTTCTGGGGATGGTGCTGGCCAAGGGGGGAAAGCGTATATCGGTTACGGCGGGCTTAATTTTTTGCCCTTAAGCCGTTTAGAGGGAATTTCCTGGCGTACGTATGTTCCGTCACCCGCCCCTCAGTTATCAGCTACGGGAAGTGGTTACTGGAATGTCTATATCTATCTTGGTTCGCCAGACCAGATGGAACAGAGTCCTCTGAACTATGACAATCTAGTGATAGATCCAGCCTTCTTCCCGACCAGCAGCTACCAACCAGCTACAGACACGTGGCAACTGTGGCAGATTGATGGTCTAACAAGCGTTCGCTGTCGCTATCAACGCTTGAGAGTTGGCCCAAACGCAACCGATCTGTGCGTTAAAGACGCACCGTATCCGTTGTCAGTTTTCCGTCAATATAACCCACAGGCGTTCATCATGCCGCCGTGGTGTGCGGAGATTCCATACCCTCTTCCCGACGGATCGCCGTGCGACCGGCTGGTTGCAAAAATCGCACCACCAGCTCCGGGAATCACGTTTATGGTAGGTCAAGCCTCAGGGGGCGTGTGGAAAAATTTTTTGGCCTACTTCAATGGCCCAGAGTTTCGGTACGATGGGTACCGAGCACTCTTTGTCTTCCGAGGGGATTAACTGTTTTAGCGTCTTGTTGAAACCCTGGTCAGTTGCTGCCCAGGGTTTTTATCTTTGACGGGGGCGTTCTGAACCGTTATACTATCTCTGTAGATCAATAAAAGTTGATTGTTATGCACATTCTCGATCGTTTTTCTGCCCACGCCCGCGATGTTCTTTCTCGAAGTATCCGTCTAGCAACGGAGCTCAATCATGCAGAGGTAATGCCTATACACCTCTTTTTTTGCTTAGCTAGCCAACAAGGCTCTGTGGCTACCGAAATTTTGTTGAGGTTTTCAATGACTGCAAAAATAATAGAGCCCGCATTTGCGTCTTTGCCTCAACAAATTCCAAGTTCCTCGACCACAGCAATAATAGCTCCGTTTTCGAATACCTCAAAAATTATTTTAGAAAAATCGCTTCTGATTGCAGAAGAACATCGGCATACGTATGTCGGTACAGAGCATGTCTTGATGGCAACGATACAAGTGGGTGATGCGTCTATTATGCAACTTCTCGAGCGACAAAATGTTAAAATTACTGATGTTGACAAACAACTTTCTACGGTGCTCAGTAACGCCTCCCAGTTTCCTGAATTAACTGAGGCTGCTGAAACAGCACATCGTATTGAAGATCAGTTATCAGACCAGAGTGCTGACACTCATACACATGACCACGACCATGATCATATGCCCGAGTCAGTAGTCCGTACCAAAAAAAATCGCACAAAAAAAGAAAGCGCTCTCGATTTTTTTGGTGTCCATCTCACTGGCTCTGAAGCGCAGAAGTCTATTGATCCTGTCATAGGTCGAGATGCAGAGATTGAACGAGTGATTCAGATTTTGTGTCGTCGAACGAAAAATAATCCTCTACTGCTTGGTGATCCAGGTGTTGGTAAAACTGCGGTGGTAGAAGGGTTGGCAAAAAAAATTTTTGAAGGCTCTGTTCCTGATATCCTGTTAAACAAAAAAATGTATGCACTTGATTTGAGCATGTTGGTCGCAGGTACTATGTATCGAGGAGAGTTTGAGGCACGATTGCATCAAGTAATTGAAGAAGTTTCTTCAAATCCAGACATTATTTTGTTTATAGATGAGGTTCATAATATTGTAGGTGCTGGTTCCAATCAAGGTACGATGGATGCGGCTAACATTTTGAAACCAGCGCTTGCTCGAGGTCATATCCGTTGTATCGGCGCGACCACCCCTACCGAGTTTAAAAAATTTATTGAAAATGATCCCGCGCTCGAGCGTCGTTTTCAGTCTATTATGATTAAAGAACCAAGTGTTTCAGACACGATTGCAATCCTGAAAGGAGTTCGTTCGCATTACGAACAGTACCATCATGTTGAAATTACTGACGAGGCTATTGTCAAAGCAGTCGAGCTTTCCGAACGCTACATCACTAACAAATTTTTGCCCGACAAGGCTTTTGATTTGATTGATGAGACGGCGTCCGCAGCTAGACTTGCAGCCAAAGGAATGCCGTGGCAGAACAAATTATGGCGGCTCAAGCAGCGGCTAGAACAAGTTATAACGGCTAAAGAAAAAGCAGCTTCACGCGATCAATTTATGGAAGCGGTGGCGCTCAAAGACGAAGAAGCTCGTTTGCGTCATCAGGTAAAAATACTTGAAAAGGAAGGTGCAAAAAAACAGCAAAAATTTATTGCTCGAATAAATGGGCTATCCGTAGCGCGTCAAGTTGGTCACCTTATTGGTGTGCCACCGACCGAATTGGTGTTGGCCGAATATGACCAGTTGGCGCCGCTTGCCGAACGACTTAAGCAGTGTATTGTTGGGCAAGATCAAGTGGTAGATCGGGTGGCAGCCCTTATTCGTCAGGCCGAGCTTGGCTTATCTGATTCTCATCGGCCGTTGGCCTCGTTTATGTTTGTCGGCGAGAGTGGGGTGGGTAAAACTGAGCTGGCAAAGATGTTAGCCGAGACGCTCTATCCTGGCCGTAATGCGCTGATTAAGCTTGATATGAGTGGGTATAACGAAGGGTTTTCGGTATCCAAGTTACTTGGTTCGCCAGCTGGGTATGTGGGTTACAAGGAATCAAACCAGTTTACCGATCGTATAAAAATGAACCCGCACTGTGTGGTTGTATTTGATGAGTTTGATAAAGCACATCATGATGTGCGGCGATTATTGTTGCAGATATTAGAGCAAGGAGAGATTATGGATAGTACTGGTCGGATGATTTCTCTTCGTCACGCGATCGTTGTAATGACTACATCATATGGTGCTGAGCAGACACGCCGTGGTTCTTTTGGTTTTGCTCCAGCAGCACAAGAACTTGTTGAGGTAGAGCATATTGTTCGTGAACAACTGAAAGAGTTTTTTTCTCCTGAACTGCTCAACCGAATTGATGCCGTATGTTTGTTTAGGCCATTAACGCGCGAAGATCTGGTGCGTATTGCACTGGTAGAGCTCGAACTCTTTAACGGGCGTCTTGCGGCGTATCACACTAAACTAGCTCCTGCATCAGAAGCAATCGAGTGGTTGTTGGCACGAGAAAAAAAATTACCCGGCGCACGCGATGTTCGTCGCAGGATACGCGAATATGTAGAACGTTTAATGGCTGAAGTGGTAGTAAAAAGAACAATTAAACCAGTATACGATTTGGTGGTTAAACATGATCGTTTACTCGTGAAATAATTGTATGGCTCTGCCTGCATCACAATTTATTTCAGAGAATGACGAAGGGGGTTCGGCAAGTGATTTTGAGCATGAGATACGTAAGGCTGCGGAACTCAATCGTGATCGCGCTATTGCGGGACTTCGGATTAAATCAAAAGCAACGGTTACGGTGCAGCGACAAGCTTCACCAGGTAGGTCAGCTATTTCGCAATCTAGACCGTATGCGATATCTCCTTCCGCCAACGATAATGCTTTTACTTCTGCTAATGATAACGCCTATCGTCAACCAGGTGGTCGGGGTGGAATTCGACCGGGGTACACGCCTTCATCTCAAGAGTTGTCTCATTCTGCAGACGATGATTCAACGACGTCAGTTCCAGAAAAATCTTTTATTGATGACATGGTTTCACCTATTACTCGGGTCGATACAGGCTCCGATATAGGTGAGGCGTCCCCAGCGTATGTATCGCCTACCACGTCATCATCTCCCGTTTCCTCCCCCACACCTGCGGTAACGCCAGAGAATGGTTCTGGTGTGTCGTCTGACACTGCGCCAAACACCGTATCTTCTCCTGTAGACCCAACCTCTGAATTGAATCGGTCTCCAGAAAAAAACGCTCCTGCTATGCCGCTCATTAGTGAGGACGGAGCGCCGGTTGGTTTGCCTGCAGCCTATGCTGGTGACAATTATGAGGGAGCGCGTACTGGCACAATTCCTGATGGAACATCATATCGAGATGCGCCTCAGTCATCGTCTCCTGCCGAACCCGCAGATGGTGCAGGTACCGAAGACCCTCCTCAAGCGCAACCCCCAGGTGGTTTAAAAAGTGCTATTAATCAGCGAGCAGCGGGCATGATGAGTCTCATGAATCGAAAAAAGATTAATGATATCCAAAAAAAAATTAACGAGAAACAGCAAGAATTAAAAAAAAATACGGCTGAGGCAAAAAAATATAAATCTGAACATATTACTCCGCTTGAGTGGAAAAGAATGTTTGCTACTTTTACCGATACCGTAAGTGCAATCTGGAATTATTGGCTCGCAATAAATGGTACCACGTTTGGTATATGGTGGTTATCCATAATCGGTGTTATAATTGATATATGTGTTGTGTGGCCGCTTATCGCAATATATTACGGAGTTGGGCTAATAAAAGGTCCAGTACGTCGTTATTGTGATCACGAAATTGCTCGTCATACGGAAAAATTGAAAAAAATCGAAGCACGACGTAAACCGCTTGAGCGTGAAGTGCGAGAATTAGAGCAAGAGCAGTTCCAGCTCACACAATTGTTTAAAGCAGAGCAGTCTGCCCAAGAACCACGTAAAGGGGCTCCTCCTTCGGTTGGGGGTATCCCGCTTGCGACATAACCAAGCTTTATAGGGTCATTTTTAACGTCTTTCCGAGTATGTCACCACTCGTTAAACGTATTCTCTTAATCATTGCGCTTCTTGTTACTACGGGGTTGATTGCGTATGCAATTTATTATGTCGGCTTTGCCCGTCGAAGAGTTGTGCCTCCGTCTGAAGTACCAGACCAGTCTGGTGCTGTCATACCACTTCCTATCGGTGGGCGCAGGACAACGACACCTGGTGGTTTTACCGGGAGCGGGGTGGGGGGTGTTGGCACGGGACAAGATAATCTGCCAGGGAGTCAGATCGGGTCAGGTGGTGTCTATTATCAGCCGACTGCTGTGAGGCAGCTCACATCTACCACACCAGCCTATCTTTCGGTTTCTAAAACAGGCTCTGCGCGTTTTCATGATGCTACAAACGGAAAATTTTATCGCGTACTGCCGGACGGTACGGTCAAATCACTTTCTGATCAAATTTTTTATCGGGTACAAAACGTAGTATGGGCTCCAAATGCTAATAAGGCGGTTATCGAATATCCGGATAATTTTAAAACAGTCTATAACTTTGACACGCAAAAACAAACAACACTCCCCAGTCACTGGCAAGATTTTTCGTTTTCTGCAGATGGCTCGCAGATTGCAGCGAAAAGCATCGGTTTATCCCCTGAGAATCGTTGGCTCG
>JBPOHP010000112.1:0-2635 GCA_052035445.1 Candidatus Magasanikiibacteriota bacterium | reverse complement strand
AGCAAGAATACCAAGAACAACGATGATATTAAGAAATTGTAACTGTTCGTGGATCTGATTCCATTCTGCAGCTAGTTTCATGCCAAGCCAGGTAAACAAGAGCGTCCACGGAAAAACACCGAGCGTGGTATACGCAACAAATTTTTTGAGATTCATTCGGGCAGCGCCAGCGGGAAACGAAATGTAGGTGCGTGCCACGGGTAATAAACGGCCACCAAACACCGCTACTTCACCATGTTTTTTAAACCAGCCATCAGCCGCATCAAGATGGCGCGCTGAAATTCCAACATACTTGCCATAGCGCTCGAGGAGCGGCCGCCCACCACGAGCTCCAATCCAATAGGCCAGAAGAGAGCCTAGTACATTGCCGAGCGTACCAGCTAGAACCACCAGCCAAAAATCAAATCGCCCTGTCGAAACCAAATACCCCGCAAACGGCATACTCACTTCTGATGGCGCCGGCACCCCGCAACTTTCGATAAACATAAGCGCGAAGACACTGAGGTAACCAGTTTTATCAATACTATAAATAATAAGATGCGCTAAAAACTGTAAAATAGTCTCAATCATAAAATATGAGTAAAAAACATGCTCACATGGTAACACATTCATACAAAAATCAAGAACAGTACCATACGTAAACAAATTTTGTTGACCCTACCACGCATACGACAATCAGATAAAATTATGCTGCACTACAATTATTTGACAAATGCAACTAAGTTGCATACAATGCGTGTACATTGTCGCAGTACATTAAGTGCTCGGCTACGCACAATCCGACGTATTAAATATATTTTGACAATACTTTAAAAATTATGTGGAAATATGAATAACAAATTATTTGTCGGTGCGCTATCTTTTGATACTACCGAAAGCAGTCTTGCGAATTTCTTTTCAAAAGCTGGAACTGTTACATCAACAAAAATCATGATGGATAAAATGACCGGTCGTCCTCGCGGATTTGCTTTTGTTGAGATGTCTTCTGAAGAAGAGGCTCAAAAAGCTATTGCTATGCTTCATGAACAAACGCTTGATGGCAGAAAAATTGCGGTAAATATCGCTCGACCGATGGAAGAGCGTGGCCCACGCCAAGATACCCGAAAAAGTTGGTAATATATTAAAAAAATAAGGCATGTGCGGCCTTATTTTTTTATCACAATGGTGTGGATAACTAAAAGACCTTTCTTGACTAATGCAACTAAGTTGCTATAATACCCATGACGTTTTGACGAGCGTCACCGAAATTTAACACCCTACCTCTATCGGCGGGGTGTTATTTATTACCATATTTTTCCCGGGACGCATCCATACCAATGACTAACAGGTAAATAAAAAAGGCCTTCATATAGAGGGCCTTCACACTACGCTATTCGCACCACTGATGAACCAGTTTTTGCCACGCAATTACCACCTGATCTCGTCCATCGCTTTTGGCAACCACGAGAACGTGCTGTAACGCATCTTTCAAGTTACTATCGATCTTGCCCAAGAACACCAATACCTCACCGACTTCCTGTGCGAACACAAGTGCTCTTTGAAGATTAGCGTTGTGCGAAGAAAGACCGGCGAGTCCCTCAGCCAGTAACCAACCAAGGTTGACCTGACGAACACGGTTCATTAACGCAGCACCTAACTCATCTGCTTTATTGTGCGCAAACCAGCCGATACCAATGGCCACATCACGCTTCCAGGTAGCGCTGTGGGGCATGTCTGCAAACCGCGAACTCGGACCGAGCAAGTCAGCAACAACCAGATAGTAGGCTACGCGAGCACGAATCGCTTCGGCGTTTAAATCGGCAGAAACGCCAGGGCGTTTACGCACCTCGTTGAGGAGCTCATGATCTTCTGGGTTGGTGACCAAACCTTGAGCGGTCACGATCGCTTCACGGGGCAGCCGAGCAAGGATGGTGCGAATCAGGCGCTCAGTTGCTTCAAGTGAAACATCGGCAGCCGAACGCACGAGTGTTTTCGTATCACCCTCCAACATTTTTTCAGTCGAAACGGAAATCGGTGCGAACAACGAAATATCGATCGCTGATGTATGGTAGAAGGTAAGAAAATTCTCGGTCGCATGCTCTGCCCCCTGAGACCACTCGCCATGCACCGCATGAAACTGTCGCCCGCCGACAACACCTTTGAGTCGCATCGGCATAACCGATAACCGAGCGCACACCTGGCGCACATCGTCATAGGTCACGTCCGGCTTAAGCCGAAAACTCATCGTTAGAAAGCCGTGATCGTGGTGGTGGTGGTGATGGTGATCATGGTGGTGATGGTGATCATGGTGATCATGGTGATCATGGTGATGATGCGTGTGGTGATCATGGTGGTGTCCACAACCACTTGCACACAATACGCGCCGGTTCACGAGCGTATCAATGGGCAACATACCACCCGGCGGAATCAAGAAAATCGGCATCCCCGGTGCGAAACGGGCAACATACGATAGAACGGAGTCAAGACGGTTATCGAGCGGATCCGTAATATCGTCTGCATATTTGGTGAGAGCAACGGCCGCAGTCGCTGCGCGTAGTTGGCTCGGCACGATCTCTGACAGCGCCAAATTTTCTTCGAAATGACGCACATCAACGAGCGTAATCACCAACGGCTTAACACCACACGACGCGAGTAG
>JBPOHP010000221.1:0-1702 GCA_052035445.1 Candidatus Magasanikiibacteriota bacterium | reverse complement strand
GCGACGTTCATCGGCTGCTTGAGGAAAACCTGGACGCTGAGACTCGGGGAGTCGACGTCGTAGACGGTGCTTGCCGGCATCAGTCCCCCTAGCCGATGTGGAGCAGGACCGGACCGGTCCCGTCGTTGGCGATGTCCGCGAGGGCGATCCCGACGATCTGGAGGGCGATCTCACCCTCCGCCTCGCTGTACGTGCCGTCGGGGTCCGGCGCGGCCTTGAACAGGCCGTCGCCGCCGGAGACGATCCGGCCGCCCTGCGCGACGACACCGGCCGCCGCAGCGGTCAGGCCGAACACGCCGGACACGGCGACTCCGACAAGGCCACCGGACGCCGCGTCCGTGAGGGCGACGCCAATCACGGTCTTGGAGTTGTCCGTGGCCTTGATGACCGTCCAGTCCGCGGACAGTTCGACGAGGTTCCCCCCGACGACGCCCCCGGACCCTGCGGTCATGGTGATCGGCGGGGTCCCGCCGACGTGGTACTCGATGACGCCGCCCACGTCAGGCCGCCTTTCCGATGAGCTTGTCCATCGCCTCGAACGCGGCGGCACCCTCGGGGCCGAACGTGTCCGCGGCGAACTGGCGGAGGGCCTTCTCCTCCGCGTCGCGCTCCGGGTTGTCCTGGCCGCGGTCGATCCGGCCGACGCGCTCCACGAGGACGGGGTTCACGGGCATCGCCTCGAACAGGCGGGCCGTGCCATCGGGGTCCGCCTCGTACTGCCGGACCCACGTGTCGCGGGCGGCGGGGTCGATCTTCCCGGCGCGGAGGGCGGCGGTGATCGCGTCGTCGCGGCGCGTCTCGAACAGGCGGCGGGCGGCGTCCTCACCGGCCTCCGCGCGCTTCGAGAGGGCCTCGACCTTCGCGATGAGGTCCCGCTCGCGGGCGGCGGCCGCCTCGAACTGGCGGGCGACCTCCGCGGGGATCGCACCGGCGGCGAGCGGCTCCGGCTCGCCCTGCGGCTCGGGGTCGCTCTTGGCGGCCCGAAGCTGATCGATCTCCGCCTTCGCGGCGGCAAGCTCATCACGGAGCGTGCCGACCGTCTCACTGGCGGTCTTGGAGTCCGCGACGAGCTTGCCGAGGGCCTCGGCCACCTGCTCACTCGTGGCGTCCTCCGGCAGGCCAAGGGCCTGCGCGAGTGCCTTGTCCAAAGCCCCTCCCGGGTGCTCGTCGACGACGGCCGGCGCCGGGGCGGCCTCATAGATCACGGCGCGCACTCCCTCGTCAGCCAACGACTCCGCGTACAGGCGGTGGACGTCAGCGAGCCCCGACACGGCGGGGCGCCTGGCACCGAGCCACGCGAGGCCGGTGAGGACCCACTCACGCGCACGACCCGTTCGGTCCGTGTACGTGGGGAGGAACTCCACCGACCGCTTGCGGTACGCCCCTGCCCGGATGAGGTCCGCGAACTTCTCGGGGACACCCTTGATGTCCGCGAGGAGCCGGTCGCCGTCACGCCGGACGTTGTCGAGCCATCCCAGGGCGGGGGCACCGGAACCGTCGAGGAACTCCGGACCGGTCACGTCCCGCTGGTTGGCGATGTGCCCGAGCTTGTTCGGGGCGTCGACCTCGCCGCGCAGGTCCGCGAAGTTGCGGGCCATCGCTTCGAGGTGTTCCTCGGTGATGTGGTCGCCGGCCTCCGGTGACCCGACGCCCCGGTAGGGGCCCCCGGTGCGGAGGATCTCGACGTCCGTGAGGTCGACGG
>JBPOHP010000156.1:0-3047 GCA_052035445.1 Candidatus Magasanikiibacteriota bacterium | reverse complement strand
GGGTCAGCTGGCGACTCTCGGCCACAGCGCGAATCTTGCGAGTGCTTCGATCGTTGTCCGTGAAGATAGTACCTTTCAGGACGGCAATCTTGGTCGTCACGCCGCTCGTCCGTTTGAAGCCGGGCGAGCAGAGCATGCTTTTCGCGTAGGGGCTGCTGACTCGGAAGCCTTTCTGCTCAAGGCGGGTGATCCACTCTTCACCGGTCGTACCATCACTGGTGACCGAGAAGTAGATGACGCCGTCTTGCTCGCGCCAGGGACATGTCTGCTTGGAAACCGTCAGCTCACCACGGAGAAACCGCAAGGCATTCTCGTAACCGCCAAGCTTCTCGACGATGGCGTTCAGTTGACCAGCGGTCAGGTTAGAAGATGCGAATTCTTGGCTCATTCTATGTCTCCATTACCCTAATTTGGGTATTTTCGTTTTCCTCTCATCCGAGGAAGGGGTCAATAATCATGGGTGATCGTGGCCAAGAAATGCCTAATATTAGGCGTCTTTTGACCACGATCAATCGCACGTACAACCAAAGCACGAAAAATTTACAAAAAGAACAGACGCAGCAGAGAATATTAGCATGTTTTACGGAGTAAGTCAAATGTGGAGTGGGTAAAAAAACCGCGGAAGCATTCCGCAGCCCACCCACTACAGTCCAACAGCGAAAGTCAAGAAATCGCCATTTCTTAGCTTACATACAACTACCTCTTAATCCTCCGCTTACTCCTCTGAAACGTAATCGCAAACCGATGCGCTTCGTCGCGGACGCGAATGAGCAGTGACCGGTAGGCTTGCGCCAGACGGGCAATTTCGATGGAAGGTTCGCCAAGAATTATATCGTTGCGTTTGCGCTCAGCGCCTTTGGCAATACCAACGACCGGAATCTTCACCCCACGCGCGCGGACAACCGACAAAACCGCATTCACCTGCGGGCGGCCACCGTCGATGAGAAAGAGTGTGGGCAGTGGCCACTCAGGGTGATTGAGACGACGATTAAGCACTTCTTTCAGGCAATCAACATCGCTTTGGCCGACAACGGTTTTGATGGTGAATTTGCGATACTGTGACTTGACCGGGCCGTGCTCGTCAAACACAACCATGCTCGCCACTTTACCCGTCGCGCCAAGATTGGAGATATCATAACCTTCGACGCGAAAATCAGTAATTTTGTCATCGCGAGTCACGAGGTACGAGTGACGTGGCGATCTCGTTGCCATACCAACGAGATTGCCGTGCTCCCTGCGGTTGCTCGCAATGACATGCTCAACAAAACTTTCGTTAATCAACACACTATCTTGAATCCGTTCGAGGGCGAACACTTGGTTGCGCAATCGAGCAGCTTCTTCAAAATGTTCAGCTTTGGCCGCCGCAGTCATCGCTTTTTTGAGTTCGGTCAGCACGCGTTTTTTTTCACCACGTAAAAATAACAGGAGGGGGCGTATCACACGCGCCCGGTAACTGGCCGCGGTAATATCACCCGTGCATACTCCGAGACACTGCCCCATTTGGCGATACAAACACGGACGTTTCTCGGCCGACGGTTCGCAGGTAGACACAAAAAACAACCGGCGAATAATTTTGAGTGTAGCTTTGGCATTAAGACCGGGAAATGGCCCGAACAGTTCAAGGTAGCGGTTTTCGATCTCGCCCGGCAACAATTGTTCCAGATCGTGCTGACGGAGGGACGTAATCCGTGGAAATGCGTCGCGGGTGACGACCAGGTAATTCCAACTTTTATCGTCTTTACCGAGAACATTGTATTTGGGCTGATGACGTTTAATAAGAACAGCTTCAAGAATGATCGCTTCAAGCACTGATTCGGTGGTGGTAACTTCAATACGTTCCACTTCGTGCATCATGCTTTCGATGGGGCGCGGGGTTTTCGGGCCACGAAAATAACTCCGGACACGCGAGCGGAGTGAGGTGGCTTTGCCCACATAGACGAGTTCGCCGGCTGCATCGTAAAAACTATAGACGCCGGGCTCGTCGGGTAAATGAATGAGATACTCCTCAACTACTTTCACCATAAAAAACGCTATACAACCATTATCATAGACATGGCACTACGAATATTATTGACAGTTCCTTTAGTAGGCTCGTATACTAGTTTCAGTAAAACTAAAATATATTTATGACCACAACTTCAGCGGTAACAGCCTGTTTGCTTACTATAAGCATAGTATCATTAACCGGTATCGGTTGTCGCGATGTTTACAACACAGCAGATAAAGAAACAGCAACAAAAAACAATCTTCTTTCCACCCCTTCAACACTAACACCAATCCCAGGATTCAAAATATACCAAAATACCAAAGATAAATTTGTTTTACAATACCCAGAAACATGGAATTTGCGCGAAAACAATCTTAACACTATCGTTTCGATCCTTTCGCCACTGATCAGTAAAACTGATACTTTTGCTGAAAATATCAATATTGTCAGCGAACAGGTTGGCAGTAATGATATGACGCTGGATCAGTATTATGCACTATCGGAAGCTAACCTCAAGAAATATTTTAATGATTTCAAACTTCTTCGCAACGAAAAAACAACCCTCTCTGATCTCCCTGCCCGGATGGTGGTATACTATGCCAGCCAAAATAATCTAAAACTTCGTACTACACAAATTTTTACGTTAAAAGATGGGACTGCATTTATTATAACCCTCACCAACCTTCAGACAGAGCCCAACCAAAACATGGAAGAAATGCTGAAAATGATTAGCTCGTTTACATTTCTTAAATAGAAGTACCATACAAAACATTTTAAGAGAAAAACCGCCTTGATGAAGGCGGTTTTTTTGAACGAATTGATACTCTAATACCTACTTCTTCACACTCACCTCAAACGTATTCTCGTCATAGACGATCTTGGTATCTGGTGAGGTGATACGGACTCTCATGGTATAGAGACCGGTGGTGAGAGTGGTGCTGATGTATTGAGAAGGGTTGTAGGTGATGGTTTGTCCAAGAGAGATGGTTCTCGAGGAGACGACTGAGCGGGCTACTATCTTACCGAGTGGGTTAAGGAGAACGCGTTCGATGCGGTAGGA
>JBPOHP010000175.1:0-3472 GCA_052035445.1 Candidatus Magasanikiibacteriota bacterium | reverse complement strand
ATTTTTTGTAACACAGAATTAACAATACCTTCGACATCATCGAGAAACGCCATGAAAAGATGTGGTGGCTCGACGTGTGGTTGACCGTTTTCATCGGCAATTTTGGCAGCGGCTTGGAGCGCTTGTTGTGAGCGGTTGGTGAAATTGGGGGGAAGCATATTCGAAATTACTAATTTCAAATGTCTAATGACTAAGGCCTTCTGTTATATTTTATCACTCGTATGTAGAGAGTGATAACAGTGTAGCATGGCAAGAGTGGCTGGTCAAAATTAACAAAGGCCGTAAAAAATAGCTGTTGCTATCTGGTCTATATTTTTAAGAAAATGTTCACTTTATGTGACAACTTTTTTAATATAATAAAGGGTACTTTTATCTTTTATTTTAGCAAAATAAATGCAAATTGTTTATAAGTTAATAATTTTTTACTAAAAAAATGAACAAAATTTCTTTCTATGGCAATATCACTCCTGTGATCGTTAGCGATCAGGTGGCTGGGGAATAACAGTTCTTACAAGGAGAGTGTTATGGGACGCTGGACAACTGACACATGGGGACAGGATGTATATGAGCGTTCTTACGAGGAAAACGAAGCGATGGAAGCGCGTGAGAGTCGTGAGAGAGAGGCAGAAGAGGAGAGAAGGCGAAATACGGTGTATTGCTTACGATGTGGTTATGCGTGCTGTCGGTGTTGCCAAAAATGCGGTCGATCACCCGATTACTGCACGTGTTGTAGGTGCTGTCGCTGCAACAACCGATAACCTGAAGCATCTCTTGTACTGAATAAGTACTCAGTGCTAAAAAATAGCGACACATCAAAGGGTTTGTTCCGCTTTAATAGCTTATGACAAACCCTTTTTTTAATACGTGCAAGAGTGCGTCTTTGACATAATTTACTACCTAGTATAACGCATTTTTTCGATCTTCACGAACTAGTTCAAGCACGTCTTATCTGGCGAGGGTAGCGGGCGGTTTTTTTGTAGAGATTTTCCGCTGACGGACTGGTCAAACCTCGGCATGATCTTTGCCAGCATTATGAATCCGTAATAGTCCATTCGAGCCGTTTCGACACCTTGTCGGCGCGGCTCTTTTTTATTACAGTAGAGGAACTTTTTTGTATGACATGAAAAATCTTGAACTAAACGATGATTTTGTAGAAGCACTTCGTCGTCTCGAAGATACGAGCGACCATATTTTTATTACCGGTCGAGCTGGTACGGGCAAATCCACCCTGCTTTCGTATTTCCGCGAGCACACCAAAAAAAACGTAGCGATTGTTGCGCCAACCGGCGTGGCTGCCGTTAATGTTCGCGGACAAACCATTCATTCGTTTTTTGGTTTTAAACCAGATGTCATGCTTGCAAAGATAAAAAAATTAAATCCGTCCTGGGACACGGCCAAACTCTTCAAAAAATTGCAGACCATCGTGATTGATGAAATCTCGATGGTGCGGGCGGATCTACTTGATTGTATCGATAAATTTTTGCGGATCAACGGCCCCAAAAAAACCCGTCCATTTGGCGGCATTCAGATGGTATTTATCGGCGATGTGTACCAACTGCCACCGGTCGTAACCAGTCGTGATCGCGAAACATTTGGACGCCACTATCCCACACCGTATTTTTTTTCGGCCGAAGCGCTCAGCAGCGAACGGGGATTTTCGTTTGTCTGTCTTGAACTTGAAAAAATATACCGACAACGCGATCCGCGGTTTATCAAAATTTTAAACGCCATCCGCACCAACACAGCTTCACCTGATATGTTTGAAGTGTTAAACGAACGGCACGATCCGAGTTTTGAGCCGACGTTTGGTACGCCGGTAATGTATCTCACCACCACCAACGACTTGGCCGGGTTTGTCAATCGGCAGCGGTTGAACGAACTTGATGATGAACTACATGTTTTCAACGGCCGGATTGAAGGTAATTTTGAACAAAATGCCTTACCGACCGATGAGGCGCTCTATATCAAAATCGGTGCCCAAGTAATGCTTCTGAACAACGACAGTTTGGGGCGCTGGGTTAACGGAACGCTTGGTACGGTGGTTGATATCGTACGCAGAGAGTCAACAGCGGGGGAGTCAGACACAGGAATATTGCCAACGATTTGCGTACAGCTTGGCGATGGTGAGGTGGTTGAGGTGCAACCCTACCGTTGGGACATGTACGAATATTATTACAATGCTGATCGTAAGAGCGTTGAGACCAGCTCAATCGGTTCGTTCAAACAATATCCGCTCAAATTGGCGTGGGCCATGACCATTCATAAGAGCCAGGGCAAAACGTTTGATCAGGTGATTCTCGACATTGGTCGCGGCACCTTTGCACACGGCCAACTCTATGTGGCGCTTAGTCGGTGTCGAACGCTCCAAGGGCTTGTACTTCGTCGTCCACTGTCTCCACAGCACGTGCTCATGGACCCGGCAGTAACGCATTTCATGAACAATGTTACCCGGCTCATGTAGCGTGCTTGCACCACACAGAATTTTGCATTAGCATACCACCATGCTCATTACTAAGGAGGGCTTTATGCGTATCTTTATCGCTTTTTCCATCCCCGACGACATTAAGCAGCACCTGGTCACGGTTCAACATCACCTCACCACGCTCTACCGCGATATGCCGGTTCGTTTAACCGAACGCGACCTGTTGCATCTCACGCTCGAGTTTGTGGGAGATATTTCGCCAGAGCAGTGCACGGATCTGCGCAAAAATGTGGTACCACAAGCTTTGGCCGGCATCCCGAAAACGCCGGTATGGCTTGATTACCTGGACGCGTTTCCCGATCTCGCTCACCCCCGCATTCTCATCACGCGCGTGAGCGAAGAACACCATGTCTTGTTGCGACTGCACAACCGCCTACAGGCCGCACTCGCCGAGCACGGATTTCAGAAGCCAGATGAGCATGTGTGGCAGCCGCACATCACCCTTGGCCGTTTGCGTCACTCGTGGGATTGCCCCACTGACCTGCGCGAAGCTGGACTCGAAAAATTGGTCTGGGATGTGAACGAACTGCTCGTCCTCGAAAGTGTCCGGCATGGCCACGACGTGCACTATACGGTGCTTGACCGGTTTACGCTCTCGCCACCTGCTTCTCCCCATCTATGAACCCCCCTCTTTCACCTGATGTCATCGGACGCCATCTTCTTGGTGTCCGTTTTGATGCGCTCACTGTTGCTGATTTCAAAAAATATATTGAACAGATTTTGCGTGGTAGCGTACAACGATTGATGTTTACCCCCAATCCCGAAATGCTCGTTAAAGCTCATACCGATACGTATTTTAAACGAGTGTTGAATCAGAGCGACCTGAATCTCTGTGATGGGCGGGGGACAGAACTAGCCCTGGCCTACCAAACAAGCACACCCCGGATCGAGCGAATTCCTGGTAGTGATGCGATACTCGAGATCTGTCGGCAGGCAGAACAACTTCAGCAGACCATATTTTTGCTCGGATCAGGTAAGCTAAGCACTCTG
>JBPOHP010000206.1:0-12561 GCA_052035445.1 Candidatus Magasanikiibacteriota bacterium | reverse complement strand
TTGTTGAAAAAAATCGACCCTGCGAGGGTCGATTTCTTGAAAAGTTTACTAACTGTCATGTGTCAGACGGTGTTCAGAAAAAAGAGGTCTGGCAAAATCAGACGTTGGAGCGGGTGAGGGGAGTTGAACCCCTGTCACCAGTTTGGAAAACTGGGATAATAGCCGTTATATGACACCCGCATGGTGTAACGGGGAGTATGATATACTAACCTCGTTATTTCAGTCAAATGCGAGTGCAACTTCAGTTGTAGATTTCAGCGATCGGACTTCAGACTTCGGTGTCACCTAGTTCTGAAGCCTAAAGCCTGAAAGCTGAAGTCTCATGAATAGATATTTTATGGATTCTCTTTTACAGATCGTTCCTTGGCCATTTTTGCTGTTGGCTGGGTATCTTTTGGTCATATCGACTATCACTTTTTTGACGTTTGTTACCGATAAAAATTACGCGGAGCAGGGTGTTTGGCGAACAAAAGAAAAAACTTTGCTCATTCTCACGCTGCTCGGCGGTACACCTGGTGCACTACTCGCCATGAACCAATTTCGGCATAAGACGCGAAAAGTGTCATTTATATCGAAGTTTATTGTAATAGTCGGCATACAGGTCGCTGTGGTTATTGGTATATGGTTTCTGGTTAACTATTTCCACACGGTGGAATAAGTGTGTATAACAGCTTGACAAAAAAAGTCAGTTTGAGTACATAGTCTTCGTAGAAGGTATTTATTTATTACTAATATACAAGCGCTATGCTTAGTGAATATTTCGACAACGACGAGGTGGAGGATGAGGCCGGAGTAGATAATTTTAGTGATGATGAGGATGAAGACGAATTTGGTTCAGAAGATGATGCTGATGAAGACATGGACGAGGATGAAGATGAGGATGCGTAATATGTAACAAAAAAATCCCTGCGCTGCGTGCGCGGGGATTTTTTAGTGCTGCGATTTAAGAACGGATTTTCACCGTACGACGAGGTTGTTTTTTGAGGTTTGTTTTGGCTAAGGTTTCGGCGAGTGCTTCGGCCGAGTCACTATCGTCTGCTGGTTCGTCGCTATCATCATTATCGCCAGCGTATGCTGTTTTTTTGCTGCCAAAGAGCGAAGCGGCTTTGGAACGGACTTTGTTTTTGATGAGATCGCCGAAACCGCTGAACGAATTGATCATCGAATAAATACTTTCAATTTTTGAGACAACATCGCCGAGAAGTGTGGTGATGGTAAACAGGCGGTCGCGCATTTCTTGGGCCACTTCACTCGTGGTTTTAAGGATTTGGACGGCGTAGAAGATGAGCCAAGAGAGGAATCCGGTTAAAACAACAACACTGAGAGCAATCGCGAGGTACATTATGTCGTGTGGGGAGAGTGGCATACGAAGAGGTGAGAAGAGTAGATTTGATTACTCTAGTATCTCAAAAAAAACTGTTCTGCACAACCGATGGTATGGTGAGACTTCAGCGGTCAGACTTCGGATTCCAGCTACTTACCGCAAGGTGATGTTGTGTGCTTCGGTGAGTTGTTTGATGATTGCTTGCAGAACTTCGTCAATTTCGGCAGTGGTGAGGGTGCGATCGCTCGTGCCGAGGGTAAGGCGAAGGGTGAGGCTTTTGGTGCCGGAAGGGAGTTGTTCGCCTTGGTAGTGGTCAAGCAGGTTAACCGAGGTTACGAGTGCGCTCTTAGTTGTGATGGTTGTGGCGAGGTGTTCGTACGCTGTGTTGATATCGACCAAAAAGGCAATATCGCGCTCAGCCTGAGGAAACAGTGAGGGTTTTTCAACGTGTCGTACGACTGGGGTACAGGCACTGGCACTACTGAGGTTTAATTCTAGAATTGCGACTCGATGAGTAAGTCCGTAGTGTTCGGCAGTGGTTGGATGGAGTTCGTATAAGGCGCCAACCGGTGTGGTGCCAGAGAGTACTTCGGCACTGCGTCCGGGGTGGTGGTGCGCTACATTGACCGGGGCAGGCGAAACCGTGAACGGCAGGTTACTGGCGTATGACAGAATTTCAAGAGCTCGTTTGGCTTCAAAAAATGGTTGGGTATTTTTCTCTTCGCTGATGACGAGCGCCAGGTGTGTGTCTTGCCGGGGGAGGCGACCGGCATGCCGCGGGTTCATGTTGTCGCCAGCAAGTTCGGCTTGAAATACTTTGCCGATTTCGAACAAGCGAACGCGTGGGGTGTGTGCGCTGTTGAACCGGGCAGCTTCAAGCAGATTGGGTACGAGTGAACGACGTAAGAATGGTTTTTCAGCTGAAAGCGGGTTGGCAAGTTCGAGATAGCGAGCAGTATCGTCACTGAGGGCGGTAATTTGTTTTTCACTCACAAACGAATAGGACGGTGTTTCGCTGGCACCAACGCGTTCGGCAAGCGTCGTTTTGGCGATCTGTTCGAGTGCGCGTAGCGGCGAGACGATGACCGGGGCTAGAGGGAGGGTTGGGAGAAGGGCTGGGACGTTGTCGTAGCCGTAGATGCGGGCCACTTCTTCGACAATATCTTCGGGGAGGCTGATGTCTTTGGTAGCGCGCCAGCTCGGTACCACAACGCTCAGTATATTTTTTTTGATGGTTACTCCAAAACCAAGCCGAGTGAGAATGTGTTCGGCAATTGCTTCGGGGATGGTGGTGCCAAGCAGGGTGTTGAAGATAGTGCGCGGGGCTTCGATCACGAGTTTGGGACTTGGGTCGGGATAGTGATCGGTGGGTGTGCCGACGAGCTCGGCGGTGGGGCAGACTTGTTTGATCAACTCAACTGCTTTTTGGAGTGCGCGCGGACAGAGCTCAGGATCGAGGCTTTTTTCAAAACGAACTGAGGCTTCGGTACGAAGTCCGAGTTTGCCAGCACCTGAACGGATGGTGGCGGCATCAAACGTGGCGGCTTCGAGCACAATACTGTGTGTGGTTGAGGTGATGCCACTGTGTTCGGCACCCATGATACCAGCGAGCGCCAGGATTGAACCAGGGGTCGCGATGACGAGGTGGTCAAGTTCGAGGGTATGTTTTTTTCCGTCGAGCAAGGTGACGGTTTCACCAGCGAGCGCGGAGCGGACATTGATAGTCGCGTCGCTGAGGGCGGCAGCATCGAAGGCGTGGAGCGGCTGACCGAGATCGAGCATGAGGTAATTGGTAATGTCTACGATGTTGTTGATCGGGCGAATGCCAAGCGAGGTGAGAGCTGAAGAAAGCCAGAGCGGGGACTCGGTAACAGTGATGCCCGTGAGTGTGGCGGTCATGTACCTCGGGCAGGCTTGAGTGGCTTGCACATTGATGGTCAGGTCTTTGCCTTTACCGCGGCCAGTGGGTGTGGTGGTGTAGGGTGCCAGCTCGATCTCAAAGAGAGTAGCAATTTCGCGGGCAATGCCATAATGACCCCACAGATCGGGGCGGTTGGAAAGTGCTTTATTGTCAATTTCAAAAATTACGTCGTCGAGCCCCAACGCTTCGGCGAGTGGAGTGCCTGGTGCGATGGCTAGGTGGGTCAGATCAACAATTTCTTTTTCATCGTGTTTGGGAAAACGATCAACGAGCCCAATTTCATCAGCGCCACAGATCATACCCTCTGACGCAACGCCGCGAATGGTGGCTGGTTCGAGTACGATTGGGTCACCTTCGCCGTGCCAGCGCACTTTGGCACCGATTTTGGCAACGGCCACGAGCATATTCTCAGCGACATTGCTGCCGCCACAGACGATCGAGAGTTTTTCGCTACCAACATCGACGGTGCAGACCCGCAGACGATCGGCATTGGGATGTTTTTCTACGGCAATGATACGGCCAACAACAATACCGACCAAGTCTTTGTCCAGGTCGTTCAGGCCTTCTACCTCGACGGTTGAGAGGGTGAGGCGGTGGGCGATGTCGCTCGGGGTGGTGGTGGGTGGAAGAGGGAGGTATTTTTTGAGCCAGTTGAAGGAGAGGAGCATAGGTTATCACTAGTTTATAACTAATTCAGGAGTATTATTTTTGGCTTAAAATTGGTCAATTTTAAGGTTTTAACTATAAAAAGCGTCATTTTATAACTAATTCCCAGTAACCGGTTCTACGCGATCCAGTATGTTTAATCTTACCTTCTTTTTTTAATTCTTGAAGTAAATTGTTGATGTCTTTTGGGGTTAGCTCACTTTTGGCATCAGATAGTTCTTTGGCATATCCTCGCCGATTTTTTTTGATATGTTCAATGATGAAATTTTTTTTCATTTCACGAGAAAAACCAACTAGTTTGGTGTAGACCCCGCTTTTTTTAGTTATAGAATAATATGAGTGAGAAAGAATGTATCTGATGTTTCTTGTCCGTCCAATTTTTTCAACAATACCAAGTTCTAAAAATTTTTTTATCAAACCAGAGCGTAGGCTTTGTTGGTTGCTTTTTATTTGTTCGAGCTCGATTATTTCTTCTAAAGAAAAAGTGATTTGTTTTTCTTGAGCTGTTTTTTCTAAGAATTTTACAAAATCACTATCCGTCACTGTTGCTGGTATCGAAATGACCACTTGCTGATTATCCGATCCTATAAAGCTTGGGGCTCCCTTACCCTCTTCGATAGTAATTCTAAAGATATCTTCTAGGCCCTGCCCGGATCGCTCAACTAAACCGGCTCGATCAAGGATTTCACAAATCAATTTATTTCGAGGGTGATGTCGAACGGTTTTTGTTAGAATGGTATCGGGAGAGACGTTTGGCAAAAATCCCCCAGGACTAGCAACGATGAATGCCAAAGGAGAAGCTTTGATAAAAATTGATTCAGATTTTAACGTGTAATCGCGATGGGCGACGGCATTGAGCACGGCCTCTCGTTTCGGTTTTTCTGTGAAAGCAAAAATATCTTTTTGTATAAAACCTTCTTGGTAGGGGAAACGTGGAGTTCGGTTATTTATCTCACTCCAGATGTCATCATAAATGCTAAAAAATGGTGCGAACCAGTTTTTGTGTGCATCGTACTTATTTCCGGCTGAAAGACGCCATTCGTATCTTATTTCTGCGCCAGGAAAAAATTGTCGGATAACACGTTCTCTCCCGAAGAGAATTAAGGCGGCACAGGTAAGTTGTCCGTGTTCGTCGATAAGATGGTTGGCTGAGAGAGTTTTTTGAGTAGAGTAGGTTCTGTATTCCGGCTTACCTTGTTTTTCTGACCATTTTTCTTTAAAAATATCAATAGCTATTGGGTCAATATCGTTGATTGACGTGTGTTTAAGAATCGTGGCTGAATAATCACCAATGTCTTCATTCAGCCAGTCTTTAACCGTTGTATTATCAGCTGTTTTAAGTGAGCTTCCAACACGTCTATAATACGCCCCGTTGTACATGACAGGTTCGGTTATTTTTTTAGGAGGGACGCTAATAACGAGTGCGCGTTTATTGTTAACAATAAACTCATTTACTTTCACTGTGCAACGGAGTAGATCAAAAATCTTATTGGGGAGCTCATGATGAGTATTAATAAAAGCTGTGGTACCAGATACTACTCTTGGTTTTTTATCAGTAACTCCTAGGATTAATTTTCCACCGCCTTCGTTGGCAAGTGCACTACAATATTTGAATAATTCTCGTTCATCAAAACCACCTTTTGCTTCTTTGAAGTCTAAATTCTCGCCTTCGTGGTGAGTGAGTAGCTCGTTAAATTGTTCCGCTGTGATCGTTTCGTTCATAATCTAAAACTGTTTCATCATCCGCACATCGCCCTTGAGGAGTTCGCGTACATCTTGGACGCCGTATTTAAGCATGACGAGGCGGGTGAAACCGATACCAAACGCAAAACCGCTGTGGGTGGCGGGGTCAACACCGCCTTCTTTGAGGACGTTCGGGTGAATCATGCCAGCGCCGAGCACTTCGAGCCAGCCCGATCCTTTGCAGACGCGACAACCTTTACCGTGGCACAAAAAACAAGTGACTTCACCGTTTACGCCTGGTTCGACGAACGGATAAAATTTGGGGCGCAAACGTACGTGTGTGCCTTCGCCAAACAATCGTTCGGCGAGCGCAACGAGGGTGCCTTTGAGGTGGGCGAGGGTGATGCCAACGTCTACCACCACACCTTCGAGCTGCATGAAGGTGTGCTCGTGGCGCGGGTCGGTGGCTTCGTTCCGAAAACAGCGGCCGGGGATGATAGCACGCAGTGGTGCTCCGTAGGCTTGGAGCGCGCGTACCTGCACCGATGAGGTGTGGGTGCGCATGACGAGTTTGTCGGTCGAGTTATGGGTACTCAGATTGTTTTTTACATAAAACGTATCTTGCATGTCGCGGGCAGGATGATGCTCGGGCACATTGACGGCCGTAAAATTGTAGTAGTCGCTTTCGAGCTCTGGCCCGTCGAGGGTGATAAATCCGAGTCCGGTAAAAAAAGCTTCGATCTCGCGTTCAAGGTGGGTGGAGGGATGCAGGTGTCCGAGCGTGGTGGCGGGAAGTGGTGGCTCGGTGATGTCGATGCGTTCGCGTTCGAGTTGAGACGCTAAGGCAGCAGCGCTGAGAGCTGATTTTTTCTCAGAAAATGCGGCTTCGAGGGCGGTTTTGATGCGGTTGGCTTCTTGGCCAACACTGCCCTTTTCTTCGGCTGAGAGGTCTTTGAGGCCTTTGAGGAGGTTGGTAAGCTCGCCCTGTTTGCGCCCAAGATATTTGGTGTCGAGAGCCTCGAGCTCAGCGAGCGTTGAAATTTGGCTAATTTCTGCGATTGCAGCAGTAAAAAGACGATCAAGTTCTTGCTTCATAGAAAAACATAAAAATACGGAACAAACGGTACTCCGTATATAATACCACTTTTCAGATATTGACAACTGATAAGCTCGTTTTAGGCAGCATTCTTTTTTTGTTCAGGCTGCGCTTCTTCACCGGTTAGTTCGAATAATTTGGAACCCGTGACCGGGTCTTCGCCGACATAGGTAAACCCTTTGCGCACGAGTAATTTTTCTACACTCGGGTTTGATGTTCGAGCGCGAGCTTTTTCAACACCTGATTCGCGTAAAATTTGTTCTGCAAGCTGGATGAGGCGTGGGCCGAGTAGTTGGTTTTTTCGAAGTGCTGGGGCGACGAAAATTTCGGTGAGTTCGCCAACTCTAACTCCTTTTTCAAAATAAATGGCAATCTGCAGCTGTACTTCTTTTTTAGCTCGTTCAAGCGAAATAACACCTTCATGAGGTTGCTCATAGGCATACGCCGCAAAAGTATTTCCCGGGACTGCCCACCTCGTACGTACCTCGTCTTCTTCTAGATTTCGTAAGCCGAATGAATCAAGTTGTTTTTGGTGGTTGGTTTTTACAAAATCTACAAATGAAGATGTTTGCTGTGCCCATTTGGGGTTGTAATTTTTTCCCTCGTCGATCCGTTTGAGCATCTCTTTAAAACTTCCTTCTTTCTGTGTGATATCCATCATGAGGGCAAAAGCTTTTTCTTGTTGGGTGCTCGTGGCCGGTGTAAGTGATGATAAAAGTTTTTGCCAGTCATTGCTATCAAGCAGGAGTGAAGATATGGATTTTGGATTCATTATTTTTTTTGCCCAAAAACTTTTTACCACCGGAGGCAGGTCACTTGTGGAAAGAGTGGTGAGTGTACTCTCGAGTCTTTGGCCATCAGTTTTAAGGATTTTTTTCCAACTTTGAATATTTTTTGCTACGTGAGCAGACAAACCTGGCTCTACCCGTTCGGCTGCTTTGAAGAGAAGTTTACTAAATTTTTCGAGCTCGCGTTCGCTTTTTTGATGAAGTGATTCTTTTGATAACGACGTACGTTCGACCTCAAACGGATTGTCTTCGGGTGAGGTTCCAACTTCAATACCGGCCGCCTGGGCCTCTTGGCTTAAAGGTGGTAAATCAGCATTGAGCGGAAAAATATCTGCGTCGGTGAGGGTGATTTCAGTATCAGCAGGTGGTACATTTTCGCGTTCGGGCTGGTTTTTCCCCGAAAAAAGTTTTTTGAAAAAACTCATACGATAGAAAGTAATATATAGGTACAGTATACTATTTTTGCGTAAAATACTCGAGTTTTCTTAGTGAGAATGATATGATAAGCTATTCTTTTATCTTCGCATGCCCCTCTCCCGCCGCGCTATAAAACTCTATATTGGCAGTGTCTTTTATCAACGTGCTTTGACAATGTTCAAAAAAGGCGCGGTGCTTGAGGTTGGGTTTGATGCCGAAAAAGGAGTTGTTTCGGGCGAGGTGCAAGGGAGCCAAGAAGATCCGTACCAGGTGAGTTTCAAGCTCGATGCTGATGGCAAAATCATGCACTCCAAGTGTAGTTGCCCAATGCGCCGTGATTGCAAACATGTGGCAACACTCGCGCTCGCCTACGTGTACGAAGAAGGTGGTGGTGACGAAGAGGGTGAGAGCGTGCAAAAACTAGTTCAAGAGACAATTCCGCTTGGAGTGCCAAACCTGTTGATTCGGTTAACCAGAGATACTCCTAAACGCATACTCCTGCGCGCCTCGTGGCGCTATGGCCAAGAGCTGATACCGCTTAATACCAAGGCGCGCCGCGTGATTTCGCCTGCGGGGACGGTGCTGCGCAATACTCCGGAAGAAGTACTCTTAAGTGCTGAGCTCGGTACGTTTACCGACGAAGAATCGCGGAGTGTGGTGATGGATTTGTGGCGGGAAGGGCAGGCGAGTTTGACGCTCGCACAAGCGGCCGAATGGATGAAGCAGGTGTTACCAGGGCTCGAGCGCACGCCAGGGGTCGTGATTGAGCGTGCCGCAGATGTGCCAAAATTTGTTGAACTTACCGAGCTGCCTGAGTTAAAAATCGAAACCATTCCGCAGGCACATAAAACTGACTGGTTGGATTTGGCGCTCAAACTGAAGATCGGTAAAGAGGTGGTAACGGTGGCTGAGGTGCTCTTGGCACTCGGCCGAGGTGATACCAAACTTTTTTTGGCGAACGGGCATTACCTGTCACTTAAAGGTGAGTTTTTTAATAAATTGCGGGGGCTGTTGGCCGAATCAGCCGACGTGCCTGATCCGATTTCGGGCAAAGTAAGCGTGAGCCGGTTTCAGCAAAGTTGGTTTCAGGAATTGCATGCGCTCGGCGTGGTTAACAAGGAACTGGAAACCTGGGCGAAGACGCTGCAAATGATTGCTGATCCGGATATGAGCCGGTTTGTTGTTCCACAGACTCTTAAGGCAGATCTGCGCCCGTACCAGCGCGAAGGTTTTGCGTGGCTGTGTTGGCTTTTTGAACAGCAGTTGGGCGGAATCCTGGCCGATGACATGGGGCTTGGCAAGACGGTGCAGACGATCGCGTTTTTACTCTACATTCAAACATCGCTGACGGCACCAGTGCTTATCATTGCGCCGACGAGCGTCGTGGAAAACTGGGATACTGAACTGCAAAAATTCGCGCCGAGTATTCAGCGCGTGGTGTTGCGTCGTGGTGATCGAACCGAGCAGTTAGAAAAAATTCAAACGGTTTCGGTGGTGGTGACATCGTACGCACTCCTGCGCCGCGATCATGCTGCACTTCTTAAGCATGCGTGGAGCGCGGTGATTCTCGACGAAGCGCAGCATGTAAAAAATTATCAGGGGCAGGCATACAAACTGATTCGCGAACTGAAAACCGGCAGTCGGTTTGCACTCACCGGAACGCCGCTCGAAAATAATTTGATGGAGCTCTGGACCATACTCTCGCTTTCATGCCCGGGGCTTTTTCCTGACCCCGAACATTTTCGACAATTTTTCAAAAAACCAATTGAGAACGGAACAAATCCTGAACGGCTCACGATCATTCGCAAACGCATGAAACCGTTTCTTAAACGCCGTACCAAAGAATTGGTGGGCAAAGATTTGCCACCCAAAACTGAGCAAGTATATTTTCTTGAGATTGAGAGTTTGCAGCGCAAGCAATATGAATTATTTTTGCACAAAGAGCGGCAGCGCGTGTTGGGACTCTTGGCTGAGGGCGGATTGCAAGAACATCGTTTTCAGGTGCTCACCTCGCTTCTCAGATTGCGGCAGCTCTGTCTGCATCCGCGACTGATTACTGCCAGCGACACCACGACGCCCGCTATTAAAATAGATGAGTTGATGGAGCAGCTCGAAGAAGTGGTAGCCGAAGGGCACAAGACGATTATTTTTAGTCAGTTCACGAGTTTTCTTGAGCTCGTCAAACAAGCGCTCACGGCCAAAAAATGGCGTTACAGCTATCTCGACGGCGCAACTGCTGATCGCCGAGCCGCGATTGATGAGTTTCAAAAAAATGCGGACGTGCCGCTCTTTCTCCTCAGTCTTAAAGCCGGCGGCGTGGGGCTTAATCTCACGGCTGCAGATTACTGTATCATCCTCGATCCGTGGTGGAACCCAGCAGTCGAAGATCAAGCGATTGCCCGCGCGCATCGCATGGGCCAAACCCGGCCGGTGATGGTCTATAAATACATTGTCAAAGACACGATTGAAGAAAAAATTCTGAAGTTGCAGGAGAAAAAACGGCAGCTGTTTAAGAATGTGATTGACGAGGGAGAGTTATTTGGGCAGGGGATTACGGAGGATGATATTCGGGAGATTTTTGGGTAAGATTAATGTGAACAAGGGTGACAAGTGTGCAGCGGATAATAACAAAAAACGCGGTGATTTTCGTGTATGATTTGCCATATATTTAATTGTAATGCTATCCTATTTTTGGAGGAAAACACCATGACTTCTAGAACGCGTGTCCTGCTCTTTGTTCTTGGATTATTTGTTGCCTGTGGCCGCGACCAACCAACCACCTGGTGGGAAACGCTCTATTCTTCTAATCAGCCCCTCACCCTACGCGTCGGTTATACGGCAGGAACGAAACCATACTTTGACCCTATCGACGGCGTTAATCCGTGGATCATCCTGGAGTACAATCTCCGTGGTATGTTTCCTGGCAGACCGTATAATATTCCTAAGTCCTTAGACGAAACCTATTATTTAGGGAACCCGGAAAAGAAACTTTTCTCCCACGCCGACATCCGTGAACTGGCTCTAAAAATGCCTGGCAATCCTGGAGACTTAAAGATAATTTTGGTTGACGGCAATTCAAGCGACCTTAAAGCGGTCTCAGCTTACAATACGGTGGATCATGAGCTGATCGCTATATTTAAACCGAATAACGTCTATGTCCCTGGGATCAGTTTAACGTGGGACATTCTTACTGAGCAGTGCACCCTGGTTCATGAGTTTGGCCACTCCATTGGACTTGTCAACAATGGAGCTCCTATGACCTCCCCTCACGAGCAACAAGATGATCGATATCACGACGTCAATCCAAACTGTATTATGCATACGTTTGGTGGTCTGAACCCTATAACATGGGTGACCTGGCGGGAACAACGCGACGTGACCGGCGGCCTCCTCTTCGATGATGCTTGCATCGCCGACGTGCGTGCCGCCCAAAGTAAGTAGTGCTTTACACCAAAGCCGTCAGCTGCAAGACTGGCGGTTTTTTTCATTATCTTGTTAGTACATACGATAGAAAATCTGTTTGAGTAGCGCTTTTGCTTATGAGGACGGATTTTGACATCGTGAATATTTGTTGAAAACAAAGAGCGCACCCGGGGCGGCGTGAGCGAGTGGCTCTTTGCCGCGCGGGGTGCGCGAGACTATGGGTTCTGAGGTTGCAGAATCTTCTTCCAGCAGTGCCAGACCGGAGCGAACCGCTTGTCTCGAAGGATTTTCCAGCAGGCTTCCTGGGAGCCTGGATACACCGTGCGATAATCCTGTGCGCCGCAGACCCCGCTAACTGGGTCAGCATAGTGGCCGTTAGCAACGGCTGGCGCTTGACAGCTCAGGATTCGCTGTTCACGTTGCGCATCTACTGGCCGCTGCCAAAAAAAGTAGATACTGACCCATGCTGCGAGTGGGATCCATAACGGTGCTCCCGCTGAAAACAATGCGACGATCAACGAAAAGATGCTTGTGTTACCGTTATCACTAATTCTCGACATCGATGACTCCTTTTTTGTAGGGCAATGTTTCCGAATTCCGGAAATATTTGCCAGTTGATCTAGTGAGAAATAAAAATACTTTTGAGTTAAAGCACTCTTATTTCTCACTAGATTATGGTATTGATAAAGAAAGAACTAACACGTTAAGATATCATAAAAAACACGACCTGTCAAGGAATTAGTACGTTAGTTAATTATATTAAAAAATTAGCTCAACAGAGCCAATTTTACACGAAGGATGGGGT
Source organism: Candidatus Magasanikiibacteriota bacterium (assembly GCA_052035445.1). GTDB lineage: Bacteria > Patescibacteriota > Patescibacteriia > Magasanikbacterales > GWA2-37-8 > CAZQUL01. Next base: position 438 of record JBPOHP010000206.1, on the reverse strand, counting down.
CAAATTGCCACCCCCGTACGTGTGTCCGCGTTTCGAGCGACGAACAATTTGAACACGGATAATATTCCCTCGTCGCCCAAGAACGTCTGTTATGGAATTTTGTACGCAAGAACCGCTATACTGTTGTCGAGCGGCGACAAACCCACGACAAAGATTGTGAGATGCTGCTTCGTGAGCATACCGTTTATTCCAACCTCATCCTATCGAACGTCAAAAAATGATTCTCTGGCAAGGCCTGTTGCAACTCCTCATGCGTCTGCTGGGTAAGATGAGAGATGCTGTGGTAATAAACGTTTCTGGCGTTAAGGCTCTGAGTAAAATGGATAAGTGCATCAGCGTGTAGATGGTTGGGTCGAATGTCCTTGTAATCAAAATTTGAAAGATATGTTCCATCTGCAATCACAAAGTCCAAGCCTTGTATCTGATCAATCGTGCTTT
>JBPOHP010000119.1:0-4275 GCA_052035445.1 Candidatus Magasanikiibacteriota bacterium | reverse complement strand
TGAGTAAAAAAGGCAAAGAACTCCGTAAAGAGGGTTTAAAATATGCTGCTGAACTGTATAAAGAGTTAGAAAAGAAAGCCGAGCACTTAACCGATCTGTCGCAAGAAAAATATGAAGAGCTTGTTGAATTATTGGTAAATGAATACGGCAAGAAAAAAGCTTTGGCAGAAGATTTGAAAGAACAGGTGGTTGAGAGACTTAAGGCGCAGTGGGAGCATCTTGAAGTAGAGGGTTTGCTCCATAAAGTAGAAAAAGAATTTACTCAGGCAGCGGCCCAGACTAAAGAAGCGTTTGAAGAAATCGTAAGTACTATCGTTGAAAAATATACTGCCGAAAAAAAGATGGGCCAGGCCATGAAACGCCGGCTCGAGAAAGAAATTATGGAACGCTACGAAGAGGTTAAAAAAGAGATTGGTGAAGCAAAAAAGAAGTAATAAAAAAAACCGTCTCGAAGAGCTCGAGACGGTTTTTTGTTTAACCAATTCTCTCTTCAGCCTTACTCCAGTCAATTGCTTTCATAAACGCTGCAATATAATCCGCGCGCTTGGTGCCGTAGTCAAGGAAAAAAGCGTGTTCAAATACATCCATGATGAGTACTGGGGTAGCGCCAGCGAAATGCCCGACATCATGTTCGTTGACCCAGACATTGAAGAGCTTGTCAGCAACTTTATCGTGGTACAGAATGACCCAACCGATCCCACGAGCACTACCAGTCGCTTGAAATTCTTTTTGCCAGTGATCGAACGTGCCAAAGTCTTTGGTAATTTTATTGTAGAGGGGGCTGCCAGCTGCCAGTTGTTTGCCGCCGTTTACCATGTTGCCAAAATACAGCTCGTGCAGCCGCATACCATTAAACTCCCAGCCCAAGCGGCGTTTCATCTCGGCGAAGTGCGGGGTTGCTAACTGGTCGGCGTCGGCGAGTTTTTTGAGTTCGTCGTTTAATTTGTTGGTGTTCGTTACGTAGCCTTGGTAAAGGGTGAAGTGGGTTTGTAAAGCTTTGTCGGAAAAGCCGGGCGTACCGAGGAGGTGGTCGAAGGTTTGGGGAGAATACATAGAGAGCTTGTTAGTTTTTTAGCGCAGTAGTTGGTAGCGCAGTTGCGCAGTAGGTTAAATTAAGTCGTTATTCAGTTTTGTAGGTAGAGATGAGACGATTGAGCATTTTCATTACTTCAGATAGTAGTAGTTCGATAGGGGTGAGCGAAATTTTTTTACCCCAGACAAGTCGTTTACAGATTTCTAGTTGAGTTTCTAGTTCTGCGCCCGATCCGTAGGCTATGTGGAGAAAGTGTCGGAATTCTTTGTCTGTGCCACGCCGACGACCCTCGGCAATATTTGAAGGAATTGATATTGCAGCTCTTCTCATCTGGGATGTTAGCCCGTATTGTTCAGTTTTGGGAAAATTTTCTGTTTGTTCGTACAGTAATACTACCATGTCCATCGCTTTCTGCCACACGATCAAATTTCGATAAGAGAGGAGGTTATTTTCCGTCATATCATAAGGCTAAAGCCTACCGCGCTACCAGCTACTGCGCCACTACGCTTAAATCTTCCCCACCAAATCGAGTCCCGGCTTCAGCGTCTTCGATCCTGGTTTCCAGTTGGCTGGGCAGACCTCACCACCGTGTTCGTTTACGTAGCGGGCAGCTTCGAGTTTACGGACCAGTTCGGCGGCGCTTCGACCGATGGAATTGTCGTGTACTTCAAATGCTTTGAGTATGCCTTCTGGGTTGATGATGAACGTACCGCGTAGCGACACACCTTCGCTTGGAATGTAGACGCCGAATTCGCGACAGATCACACCGGTTGGATCGGCAACCATAGGGAAAGCGATTTTTTTGATGGCTGGTGAATTGTCGTGCCAGGCTTTGTGTACAAAAACGGTATCGCGGCTCACGCTCAAGATTTCGGCGCCGAGCTGTTTGAACTGTTCGTAGTGATCGGCCATGTCTTCGAGCTCGGTAGGGCAGACGAAGGTGAAGTCGGCGGGATAGAAAAATATGATCGTCCATTTTCCACGAAAATCAGATAATTTCATTTTTTTTATTTTTTCTTCGTGGAACGCTTCGAAACTGAGATCGTTGACGATGTTGCCGATGACGGGGTGTTTGTTGATTTCGGTGGTGGATTCCATACTAGATAGTTAAGAATAACTGTAGGTACTGTAGGTAAAATACGGTCTCGCGTCAATTCGTATCTTTACCCACCTCACATTTGACTTTTCCCGTAAAACATACTATTATCCTTTGTTACGTCGGTTCTTTGCATCATTTCCCAGCCTTCTTTTACCTTATTTTAGCTAAGTAAGCAGAAAGAAGGCTGGGAATGTTTTCTAGTCACCACCCACTGGTAAGCCCTTAGGGGTAAGCCAAGGAGGAAGTCCATGTCCAAGAATACCGTTGATCAGTTTGACATACTCAGTGTCTCCGTCGCCCGTAGCCTCCCTCGCGATCTGCTTGGGAAGGATACCCAGTATTGGAGTGAGCACGAGGACGAATTGGCTCAGGTGCTCGATCGCGCACTGCGCCGGACCACCGAGGCCAAGCTGCTGACTGTCGACTATCAATCTCTCCCGACGCTCGTCAAAATGCCAACTGATGAGCATCCTGCCGACCGGGACACCCACCAGATCGACCTGAACAAGATCGAACTGATCCTGACCCTCAAGCCGGAGGACGATGATCGGATCGGTGGCGAGGAGAACCTCAAGCGGCTTAAGGCGACCGGCAAGCGCCTCCTCGACGTCCGTGTCATGGAGGAGCTCCTCAAGCGCCCCGAGCTCATCCCCGAATCGTGGAAGGAAGTTGGTGCCGTCTACTTCTGGGGCACCATCTTCCGCAACTCGTATGGGGAGCGCTATGTGGCGTACCTGTTCTGGACTGGCGGCGCCTGGCACTGCCTCTTCCACTGGCTCGGCAACGACTGGGACTCGGATGCACCGGCAGCCTCCCTCGCAAGTGCTTAGGACTTTTGGTCCCGAGCCTCCTACCCTTAGTCACTTTGACCCTTAGCACTACTGTCCCGCGCTTCGCCCTAGCTTCGGCGAGGCGAGCAGGTAGGCTGCGACTGGTGTCAATAAACCCCTGGTACGAATCTCACACGTTCGTCCCGGGGGATTCTTTTTTTTATTCAAAAAATTCGCTGATGAATTTTTACTACAAATACCGACTGATCAGCACCCCAATCGCAAAATTTATACAACCGACAACAAAACAAATTCCGGCCATTTCAGCAAACCGTTTTTTAAACGAGATATTTTTGATGATGGCAGTATAAAAATTAAAGAAGGCAATGATGCCAAATGCAATAGTGAGGGTGCAGACGAGAGCGAGGTAGGGACTGGAAAACAGCCAGTAGGGGAGCAGGAGTAGTAGGGTGGTGATGATATATGATGTTCCGGTCACTACTCCGGCGAGGAGTGGATTTTTTTTCTCATCCTCACGCGCCGCGAGGTACGATGCCGATGCCATGGACAGTGAAGCTGCTACACCCGTGATAAGCCCGATTGTGGCAACGTGGCCAGAGGTAGTGAGTGATAACGTAAAGCCAATGAGTGCGCCTGAGAGTTCGATGAGAGCGTCGTTGAGGCCGAGAATAACCGAGCCAGCATATTCGAGCGCGCGGGTGTTGATGAGGTCAAGTAGTTCTTTTTCATGGGCTTGTTCTTCGGCAATAATTTGTTTGAGTGCCGGATAATCAACTGCCAGTTTTTCGTACATATCTTGGGCAGCTTCTTCGCCATGTTCCATGAGTTTGAGCGCAAAATTGAGGCCGGTAACGCGAGCGAGCGTGGTGTACAAAAAATAGTTCAAGCGGTTAGGTTTGACCTCTTGTTTGGTGATCGATTTCCATAATTCGTAATGGCTTTTTTCTTGATTGGCGATGCGTTTTAAAATCGCGGCGTTGTGTGGGTCTTTGGTAAGAGCTGCTAATCGGCTGTAGATGTGAAATTCCGTGAGTTCTTGGCGTTGCAGATTGAGTACGGTGGTCATAGTGCTGTCGTGGATAGCTAAGGAGTGTTAAATAATGCAGGTTTTAGAATAACGTTGATGAGGCGTTGGGTAGTTTTTCCGTGTTTTTTGGTAGCGGTGATAGTAAGAGTATTGAGTCCTTCGACTAGATCAATCGGCACTCGAAATTGTCCGTTGCCGTCACCTGCAACATCTTGTCCGTTGATCGTGATTCGTGTTCCGGCTTTTACCTCACCCTGAACAAGTAGTGATCGTTCTGAAACGACCATACCATCAATAGGCGAAAGCACCGATAGTGTGGGAGGTT
>JBPOHP010000087.1:0-11622 GCA_052035445.1 Candidatus Magasanikiibacteriota bacterium | reverse complement strand
GAGAAACGTTGTAGACGGCGTAGGGGGTGGTTGAGGGGTTGCTGTTTTGACTCCAGGTTAAGCCGATGGTGCTGGTTGATTCGCTGGTGATGCTTGGGGTGGCTGGAGTGGCGAGGAGGGTGGTGGTGGAGAATACCACAGCATCACCGCCATTTAGACTAGCGCCTGAAGGTTGATAAACTCTCCAGTCTGTACTAATATTGTAGGTCGTACTTGGAGTTAAACCAAGAAGCAACCCGGACCATATTGTATACGGTCGTATGTAGTAACCACCACCAACTGACGAACCATTCTCATTAAATGATGATGTAAAAGGAATTGCACCTGAATTTGTAGTACTAGCTGTAATCTTTACCGCCAACGATGTTGAGGCGTAATTCAACCCAGGACTCAGAGCCAGGCCAATTCGATCAGAACCGACAGAAGTTAGTGTGGAAGACGCACTTACCACTGGTTGTGTAGCCAAACTGCCATAAGCAAACGATGACGTGCCGATCGTAGAGGAAACGTATGCTATACGGTAGTAATAGAGATAAGCTGGTGTCAAACCTGGAGTTAGATACGAAGAAGAAGCGGCAGTAGTCGTGGCCTGGAAAGAATAGGTTAGACCAAAATCAGAAGAGCGCTCGATAAAGTAAAAACTGCCGTTACCCCCAGGTGAAGTCCAAATTAAATTGTGACCTGAAGATGTCGGGGTTTGGGTACCATAACCAACAGTAAACGACAATGGTTGTAACGGTAATTGCTTAACGTATTTAGCACCAGTTGAACCACCTGTGGCACCCGTACCGCCAGCTGCACCGCCGACATTAATGGCAGTATCTGCAAATGAAGTGCTGGAACGATACACTACAAAGAAACATCCACCGCCACCACCGCCACCACCTGTACTACCACCAACACCACCTACAGCAGATAACTGTGTCGGAGTTCCTTCAAAAGCGGTAGCGATGAGACGTACTCCACCTCCTGCACCACCACCAAGATTCGTACCACCGTTTCCCGCTTCACCATTACTTCGAACCGTTCCATTAATCGTTGTTGTTCCAACAGATTCAAGCAAGATAAGGCCACCACCTGTGCCGGCAATTTCATCACCGCCGGTACTACCCGTACCACCACCAGCACCAAAGCCCGCCTGTAAAGGATTATTAATCATGTCCAAGGCAGAACATGCAGCTATACCACCGGCACCACCCGTTCCATCCCCACCAGCACCGCCAGCACCACCACCGCCACCACCTGCAGCCATCGAGCCACCACCACCACCGACTTCAGACGCAGGAAAACCTTCATCTCCTGTAGACAGACCGCTATGATACCCGTATGCATTACCATTTACTACACCACCAAGTTGAATATCAATTATCTGCGCTTTAAAATTAACTGCATTTAAAAGAGTGTTTGTTGAAAATTGATAACCAGATAGTTGACCTAAATTTTTAACAGTCAACGAACCAGTTAAAATATTTTGTACCGTATTATCTTGATAAAAACGTCCGTTCTTATCGATGGTTATATCCGTTCCCGAGGCCATAGTACCCGACAAAATAAAGTCGGTAAAATACGTATTAGCCGATGAAGTACTAATAAGCAATGTCTTGAAAGAAATTGACTGACTAGATGTTACGATAACGGAAATACTAGCAGTCGAGCTGTTTATAAAAACATCATCTACTGAAGTGGGAACACCAGATGGACTCCAGTTGCTCGAAACTCCCCAGTTCCCGTTATCAGGCCCTATATATAATTTTGTAGCAGCCGACACCGAACCACCAGAAAATAGCACCGTGATAGCGATCACCGGAACTACCAAAAACGGAATTAGTTTTGATATAGAAGCCATATATGAACAATGTAATAAACCAAAGCAGAATATTTCTAATTTAATAAGTATTGCGCCTAGCATACCACATAACTGAGATAACTCAAGCTGGGTACAAGAATCGCTGCAGATACTGACCTGTGAAACTCCCCGGAATCTTCGCCACTGCTTCAGGGGTACCAGTAGCCATAACACACCCGCCTTTATCACCACCTTCAGGCCCAAGATCGATGATCCAGTCAGCGCATTTGATGAGATCAAGATTGTGCTCAATAATCATGACCGTGTTGCCTTGCGACACCAGGCGCTGCAAAACGTCGATGAGTTTGCGCACATCTTCGTAATGCAAACCCGTGGTTGGCTCATCAAGCAAATACAGAGTTTTGCTCGTACCGTGTTTTGATAATTCACGACTGAGTTTGATACGCTGCGCTTCGCCGCCCGAGAGGGTGGTGGCTGATTGGCCGAGCGTGAGGTACGCTAAACCAACTTCATTCAGCATCTTGAGTTTGTCGTTAATCGTCGGGATGTCACGGAAAAATTCTTCAGCTTCTTCGATCGTCATCGCGAGTACCTCGGCAATATTTTTATCTTTATACGTTACTTGCAACACTTCGTTGGTAAACCGTTTACCACGACAGACTTCACACTGAATTTCGACACTCGGCAAAAAATGCATTTCGATTTCGAGCACGCCTTTACCCTCACAGTGCTCGCAGCGCCCACCCGGGACATTAAAACTAAACATGCCGTTTTTGAACCCACGGATTTTGGCTTCGGCAGTAGCAGAAAACAAATCGCGGATATGATCGAATGCTTTAGTGTACGTCGCCGGATTAGAGCGCGAGGTGCGGCCGATCGCCGACTGATCAATCGTAATCATTTTATCTAAATATTCGATACCGATAATTTCTTTGTGGGCACCGACGGGATGTTCGGTATGATTGAACTTGTTGGAAATCGCTTGATGCAAGATGCTGTGCATGAGCGTAGACTTGCCTGAGCCTGATACACCGGTCAAACAGACAAATCGACGCAGCGGAATATCAACGTTAATATTTTTGAGATTATGTTCGCTCGCGCCTTTAATTTTTAATTTTGGCGTTGCTTCGTCAACTTTTCGACGCTTTTCTGGCACGGCTACTTTTTGTTCACCACGCAAAAATTGGCCGGTGAGCGAGTCTTGGGCTGAGCCTTGGGTAAGACAGTCGAAGACTTTGTGATTCACCGTAGCAGGCACTCTCGCACCGTCATTGCGAGGAGTCCCGTCAAGGCGGGACGACGAAGCAATCTCGTTGTTCTTCACATTGAATGCGCTCGCTGAGGCTGAGGTAGTCCGACGAGATTGCTTCGTCGCTCTCCCGATCAAATCGGGATCGCTCCTCGCAATGACAGGTGCTGATGGTTCGAGTAATTCTTTGAGCGGACCTGAATACACCACATGCCCACCGTGCTTGCCTGCGCCGGGGCCAATATCAACTACCCAGTCACTGGTGAGAATCGTGTCTTCGTCATGTTCAACCACGATGATCGTATTTCCCACGTCACACAAATTGCGCAGTGTTTTTACCAACTGATCATTATCGCGCTGGTGCAAACCAATAGTTGGCTCGTCGAGCACGTAGAGCGCGCCCACCAGCCGCGTACCGACCTGCGACGCCAGACGAATACGTTGCGCTTCGCCACCCGAGAGCGTACCAGCCCGGCGGCTGAGGGTGAGATAATGCAAACCAACATTAAACATGAACTGCAAACGGCTGGTTATTTCTTTAAAAACGGCTGTTGAAATTTCGCGTTCATTCTCGGACATGTTGATCTCCGCACTCGCAAAAAATTCGCGCGCTTCGCTGATCGTCAAATTAGTGACGTCCCAAATATTTTTTTCGGCTACGCGCACGCTGAGCGCAGTTTTGTTGAGACGCTTGCCTTCGCATACGCCGCAAATTTCGGTACTAAATAATTCTTTGGTGCCAAGGCCAGTGCACGATTCGCAGTAGCCATACGGACTGTTGAAACTAAACAACCGCGGTTCGATTTCGGGAAAACTAAAACCATCATTTGGGCAGGCATACTCAGTGCTGTAGAGCACTTCTGTGCCATCAGGATAGATAACCTGACACAAGCCGTTGGAAAGATCGACCGCGGCGCGCACGGCTTCGGCAAGGCGTTGTTCGTCACCTGTCCCACTCGTGTCATTGCGAGCCGAGGAACGAGGCGCGGCAATCTCATCATTCACAGAATCAATCTTGCCAGCAGAGACAGAGATAGACCCATGAGATTGCTTCGTCGCTCCTACGTCGCTCCTCGGAATGACATGCGGGTTTAAGACAACCGGAATTTTATCTGTCACGATCTCGATCGTATGTTTATTGTTTTTCGAAAGCACGATCCGTTCGCGCAGGCTTTTCATTGCGCCATCAACCCGCACTTCCAGATAACCCGAATTATACATGTCATAAAGCATTTGGTAGTACTCACCTTTTCGGCCACGGACGACAGGGGAAAGCAATATCATTTCCCCTACCTTTTTACTGCTCGATTGTTTTTTGGCTGTTTTTCCGATCGTCTCGAGCATCTGATCGATCGTCATGCGCTCAATTTTGGTACCACAGAGCGGGCAGTACGGCCGACCAACGCGGGCAAATAGTACGCGCAGATAGTCATAAATTTCGGTGATGGTTGCGACGGTCGAACGCGGATTAGCGCTATGCGCTTTCTGGTCAATCGAGATCGCTGGCGACAAACCTTCGATCTCGTCGACATCTGGTTTTTGCATGCCGCCCAAAAATTGCCGGGCATACGCCGACAAACTTTCGATGTAGCGGCGCTGACCTTCGGCAAAAATGGTATCAAATGCCAAACTCGACTTGCCCGAACCTGATAGCCCAGTAAACACGATCATTTTGTTGCGCGGCAGCTCGAGTGAGATATTCTTTAGGTTGTGCTCGCGGGCACCTTTAATGATAATTTTGTCTTGCATAATCATTTTGGGAATTATATTTCCAGCTGAGGCATTACACGTTTCATGTAGCCATCGAATAAGGGGACCGTAAAACTATTATCCCCGTGATACGGACTATAAATCATACCTTTTCCGATAAGACTTGCTCGAGTCGGCGCAACTGCTTGCACTTCTTTTTTTAAAAGATGGGCGATATCCCCAGAACGATGTGGTCCCTCTCCCAGTTCCGCCATAGCCCGAAGGTATTTTTTTTCACCAGGCGTAAGACGGTCAAAACGTACTCTAAAAAAACTTGCATCAAGCTCTGCTACAGCGGTAATAGTAGCTCGCCGGGCGTTCTCTCCGTTGATCGGGGAAGCAGCGGCACATTGCCAACTATGCTTTCCCCATTCTTGCAAAAAATAAGGATACCCTTTTGTTTGAGCCAGGATTTCGTCTAGTGCTTCAGCAGTATAGGCAACACCTTGTTTTATGGCCGGGACGGTTAAGGCGGTTGTTGCTGCGTCTTTATCTAAAGGACCAATTTCGGGATATAAAAACAGTCTTTCGGCATACGACTTTGCCTTTCCAGCTTGGCCGACTAATTGGGGCAGTCCTGCACCAACAATGGTAACGGGCAACTGTTTTTGCGTACACTTATGTAGAGCCATGATAAGAGCCGCAAATTCATTTTCTTTAATATATTGAATTTCGTCGATAAAAAGTATAAGTGCCGTATTCCGTTCTTTGGCTGCTAACCCCATCTGCAAAAAAAGATCCGTGAGGTCGTTTTCTAGATCCCCAGAGTCAGCCACGCCTCGTTCTTCGCCCATATCTAAACTGACCTCGATGTCTTGATACTTAAGTTTCATTCCCCGTATAAAACTGCCCAAAACTTTATAGGCCTTTTGCGCCATTGCACCAGCTACTGCTAAGCTATCTAGTTTCAACAATGCTGATCGGAGTGTAGGAGCAAGCAACGCTGGTAACGAACGTTTTTCTGGCGTCTCAATCGAGACTACAGCAAACCCATTGACTTCGGTAGTGTTTGCTAAATGATTTAATAAAACTGTCTTACCTACCCCACGCAAACCCACCATCAAAAAACTCCGGTATGATAATCCACTACGACATCGATCCATTTCAATCAATACTTTTTCGATTATTCCGTCGCGCCCTACTAATTCGGGAGGGGGGCTACCGGCGCCAGGCGCGTACGGGTTGGTTCGTGGATCCATATATAGCAATGTTATCTTAGTTTACATTTTTTTTATAACTTATAGTAACATTACTATATATTAATAGCAAATCTATACTAAACTTGGGTGATGTACTGAGTTATCCAGAGTTTTACTTGCACAGAAGTGCTAAGTATATAATAGATGGATAGTAGGAAAAAAGCCAAAAAGACCCCTTTTGGGGTCGCTCTTGTTTAGTAGAAAGAGCATCCTGCCGCGTTTAGCTTAGTAAGACCAAGATTCTTTGTCAACAAAAGGCTTGACGCCGAGCGAAAAACATGATACGTTCGATAGTTATCATCTATACGATCGTTGCTGATAATGTGCTAATGTAAGCGCAAATTATGGGCAACGGTTGTTGAGAATGGACTTTTACAACCTAACTTACACAAACAAAGCCGCCGCCCGAATTATCGGATACGGTGGATGTCTCTGTGACTCGTTGATTGACTCACTTACAAGGAGGATGCCATGCGGAAACAACTGGCCTTGTCACCGAATGTTATCTGGGAAGAAAATGTTGCTAATGCACTCCAAGACGGATACAAAAAGATCGTCGGCATCTGGTCGGCGATCACCACGTTTCTAATCGCAGTTGCGACCCGTTTCTTGATAAATCCGCTGAGTCGCGGGCTGATTTACATCGCCCATCACCTAAACCAGTTTCCGATCGTTCAGCGATTCAAAACATGGCGAAAAAACCGCGCAATAAAACGCGCAGGGCAGCCAAAACACCCCCCCGGTCTGTTTGTGTTGTTTTTTGCTGAAATGTGGGAACGGTTTGGATTTTACCTCATGCTCGCACTGTTCGTCCTGTTCTTGAACGAGCAGATGGGCATCCCAGAAGAAGTTGCCGCAAAGGAGTACTACGGACGTTATATGGCAGCCGTATATTTTACCCCACTCATCGGTGGTTGGTTGGCCGATCGGTATGGCCACCAGCGGTGCGTCAAAATCGGTGCTTGCTTACTGGCACTGGGGTACTTCCTACTGGCCTATTTTGTCTACACAGTAGAGTTCCAAGGAAACAGAAATGAGAATTTCATGTACTTCTCACTTCTTATCCTCTGTTTTGGCAACGGGCTGTTCAAACCGAACATCTCGACGCTTGTCGGCAAACTATACCCGCAGGGTGGAGCGATCCGAGATGCAGCATTTGCCATATTTTACGTCGGAATCAACTTAGGAGCTCTAGGCTCTCCTGTCGCGGCCAGCGAAATACGTCTTGCCTACGGCTGGGCTGCAGCATTCTCGATGGCTGGTTTTGGGATGATGGCAAGCTATCTCACGCTCTACTTCGGACGAAAGTATCTAACCATAACCGAAGAAAAATCAAGTGCCGCCGCAGCAATCGAACAGGTAACTGGTATCCAGTTGAACGCAGAAGCAAAGCAAGATGTGGCTTTCGTAGACAAGCCAGAACCTTGGTCTGTCGTAAAGCCAAGAATCTTGGCTTTACTCACGGTCTGCAGTACGATCATCGTGTTTAACATGGCGTTCCATCAAAACGGCAGCACGCTTACCTTGTCAGCACGCGACAACACGTTCCGAGCCTGGCTCAAGACAGAAAAAAATAACGAGAGCCGTGCGCAAATTGTCTCCTACGAAATCCTCCCACCTGCCAAAACGGGAATGAGACCCTCCAAAGCTCGAATCACGATCGACCGTTTACCAGCAGACTTAGCATCACTTGCAAGCATCGCCGTCAACGACCGTCTTGATGTCTCTGTGGCTATTCCTTTGGGAGATGGGCTTGATCTAACAACCGCTGACGCGAAGTCGATTGATATGAAGCATAACAGCTTCGTAGTTACTCCCCTCTTTCATAAAGTACCGGCGCCAGGGACAGCACTCTATACCAAGAGTGCCTACCGAGAAATTACGACCGAAAAGTTCAACACCCTTAACCCGATCTTCGTCTTCATGTTTACACCAGTCCTTGTCTTTTTCTTTGCCTTCATGAAACGACGGAACTACGAAGTGTCTACCCCAGCAAAACTGGCCTGGGGTATGACACTTACTGGTGTAGCATTCCTGACAATGGGTATCGCCGGTTCCCTCGGTGCAAATACGGGACGCGTTAATTTGCTCTGGATCACGATGGCCAATCTGATCGTGACGAATGGTGAGCTGCTTCTACAGCCAATTGGCCTATCGCTTGTGACAAAACTAGCCCCCAAACACATGACGTCGCTTATGATGGGGGTCTGGTTTGCCTCTATGTCGATCGGTAACTGGCTTTCAGGGACGTTCGGTGGTCTTTGGAAAACGTGGAATCATTCCTCGTTTTTCTATCTGCTCGGAGCCTGCTGTTTTGGAGCGGCAATTTTCCTTGCAACTCGTTTATCTCGTCTCAGATTGGTAATGCCAAACGAAACAACCCCCGAAGATAATCAACGGGGAAATCCTCGGCTTGAGCAGCCACCGCCACTACCCCATCCTGCGCAGCATTAGTCAAAAAACCTGCCTTAAAGTGGTACTAACCTACAACACCTAAAGCGACCCTCTCATCCCCGCTCGTGAGACGGTCGCTTTTTTATTTTCCCCATATTCTTTAATAGACCACTTTTCTTGATGCGTTTCTAACTAAAACCGGCTGGACGCCTGAAATGAGAATTGTGCATCTGAGGAGGAACTGCCTGAAATAATTGAAAACTCAATCTTGGGTATCGTCACCGCCCTTGTAGAATAGATTCAACAGGCAACACGTTTAAGCGTGTTGTTTTTTTGGCCTAATAGACAAAAAATAACGGTCAAACAAGAGTTTCTTGGTATATACTATAGCCAAAAAATTCCGCGTCTGTGAATTAAAAAATCCCCTCAAACAAGAGGAGATGTGCTGACTTTAACGTTATCAATACGAAAGTGGAAGATTTGCAGGCACGGGAGGACATTCTTCTGTCGAACGGGCATTACTCCCATCCCAACATATAATCTCTTGATTTCCACCATCAGGCAGTGTGCGCATTTTCGTCTCGCACCCACCCCACCAACTCGGTGCGCGTGGTGGATGAAAATGGAGATAATCAACCAATTCACCTTGCGTGCGAATAGGGCGAATCGAATCAGATACCGTCGCTGCGCAAGCAGTAAATGAGCCAAGCAAGAACCAGAGCTTGATCCACGAAAAACGCATATCACAACCTCACGTCGTTGTTAATCCTCTGTACCACATAACACATCCGTAATGAGAGCGCAACTACACACCCCATGAGTCGTTCGTAAAAGCTTCACTACTCATTGACCTATATACCATCACATATTTTTTCTAGCACGTTTTTTGGATGGCACTGTTTTTCCACTCTTCTCTTCCATCGACACGCGGGCTTTAAGCTCACGCACTTCATCACGCAAGAGTGCCGCAAGTTCAAATTCCAAATCTTTCGCCGCTTCTTTCATCTGTAGTTCTTTCTCTTTAATAATCTGCTCAAGCGGTCGAGCATCGCCAAGCAAATCAAGCTCGGTTAACGAACTTCGACCAGCCTCATGAGCCTTACGAGCCTTACCGGCCTCACGAGCCTCCTTAGTACTCAACCCAAACTCTTCAAGCATGTTGCGAATTGCTTTTTGAATCGTCTTTGGTGTAATACCATGTGCTTCATTGTACGCTAACTGAATAGTGCGGCGGCGATTGGTTTCTTTGATGGCGCGCTCCATCGAGCCAGTGATTTCGTCCGCATACAACACCACGCGTCCGTTGACGTTACGAGCGGCGCGGCCGATAGTTTGGATGAGCGACGTTTCGCTGCGGAGGAATCCTTCTTTGTCAGCATCCAAAATAGCGACGAGTGAAACTTCGGGCATATCCAAACCTTCACGCAGTAAGTTGACCCCCACAATCACATCGATTTTCCCGAGACGCAAATCAGTAATCACTTCGATACGTTCGATAGTCTGCACGTCACTATGTAAATATTTCACCTTAATTTTTTTCTCCTGCAAAAATTCGGTCAAATCTTCGGCCATTTTTTTGGTAAGCGTTGTTACGAGCACACGCTCATCCTGCTTAATTCTCTCTTCAATCCGAATGAGCAAATCATCAACTTGAGAAAGGCTGTTGGTCTGATCAGGGCGAAGAAGCGAGCTCGCCGTACTGCCCTCACGAATCGTAACCGTATGGCCAGGCGTGATAGGGCGAATAATAACTTCCGGATCAACAAGCCCGGTGGGGCGAACCACCTGCTCAACTATCTGCGCGCTTTCTTTGAGTTCGTACGCGCCAGGCGTAGCTGACACATACACCACCTGCTGCGTTCGTGCTTCAAACTCGGCATACTTAAGCGGGCGGTTGTCGCGAGCGCTCGGCAGCCGAAAACCATGCTCGACGAGCGTATCTTTGCGCGCCCGGTCGCCGTTATACATGCCCTGAATCTGCGAGATGCTGACATGCGATTCGTCGATGATGGTGAGGTACTCCCCTGTTCCGTGGGTAAAATAATCGAGGAGGGTAAACGATGGCTCGCCTTCGGAACGACCTTCAAAATGTCGGGAATAATTTTCGATACCGTTGCAGTAACCAAGATTTTTAATCATTTCTAAATCATAACTCACGCGCCGTTTGAGGCGTTCGTACTCGAGCACCTTTCCTTGTTTTTCAAACAGTGCCAACTGCTCGGTCAATTCTTTTTTGATAGAAATAAAAGCCCGTTCACGCGCTTCGGGAGAAGCCACATAATGTTTGGCTGGAAAAAACCACGCATCCTCAAGCGATTGTACGGCCAGCGTTGATTTTCTGGTGACCGGATTGATACGGTCAATACGTTCAATCCGATTACTGATTTCAAAACGATAAATAAATTCCTCGTTGACGGGCATGATTTCAAACACTTGCCCGTGCATACGAAACGTCCCGCGGGTCAAATCGCTATTGGTGCGCGTAAATTGCATTTCAATCAAACGTTCCATCATACCCCGTCGATCAAGCTCTTCGCCGACGCGCAGATGTAGCACGATTTTTTCATACTCCTTTGGTGAGCCCAAACCGTAAATCGCCGAGACTGACGCCACGATAATTACATCGCGCCGCGTAATGAGCGCTTGGGTGCAGGCATGGCGCAAACGATCTATCTCTTGATTCACCTGAGCCTCTTTTTCAATGTAGGTATCTGACCCGGGCATGTAGGCTTCGGGCTGGTAGTAATCGTAATACGAAACAAAATATTCAACCGCGTTCTCAGGGAAAAATTCGCGAAATTCATTACAGAGTTGCGCTGCTAACGTTTTATTGTGCGCCATCACGAGCGTTGGTTTTTGAATCTGTGCTATCACGTTCGCCATGGTGAACGTTTTACCTGAGCCGGTTACGCCGAGCAATGTTTGTTTGGTAAACCCTTTGTGTAAACCCTCAACCAAGCCCGCAATTGCTTTGGGCTGATCACCAGCTGGTTGGTACGATGAATGTAGTTTAAAAGGCATATTTTTTTAGACTTCAACTAGCGGACCAGACTTCAGCCGACCGAAGTCTGATAGCTGAAAGCCGAAGCCCACTTAAAGGCTAACATGCGCTTGAAGAAAAGGCAAAACACCCTTTTTTCATGGCGAAGAGCTGGGTGACACCTGACCAAGCGATCTTTTTTGGCTCATTTTTGATAAAAAAAGAATACCTACTTTTTCATCAA
>JBPOHP010000069.1:0-2592 GCA_052035445.1 Candidatus Magasanikiibacteriota bacterium | reverse complement strand
CGAAACGAATAGTATTCGTTTCGCACAGATAAGCAAACGTATTGGATATTTGGCCTTCGGCTACTACTTCATCTTGGGTAAACATGTGATAGACCGGAAGTGGGGTGATAGTAACGCCAAAAAGCTTTACTTGTTCGAATGGTCGAAGCACAACCGTCTTGAATGGAATATAGGCGTATTCTTTTTTGAGCATGTCAGCGGTTCCCTCGGAGCAGTACACGGTAAATTGCTCAGCAATTCGTTTTACCCAGGCATGCAGTTCGCGCAAACCAATCATGTGGTCAAAATGCCAGTGGCTCACAAAAACGTCTCTGATCTTAGAGAGGTTCTGTCTGGTAGATTGCAGGCGAATATCCGGGCTGAGTTCCATGAGGAATGCCCCGCCATCATTTTCAACCAAGAATTCCGGGCGGGTACGATTATTTTTTGAAGCAGGCTCTTGAGCAGCGAGCGTGCAGACGGTACAGGTACAAAATGGGGCAGGGATACCTTCCCAAGCGCCAGAACCGAGCGTGGTAATATTCATAGTGAGAAAAATTAGGCCTTTGGTTATCCTTATGGATAGTATGCCAAAAAAATGAGCTCCGAATTTCCGTATATGGTAAGAATTTCTCCCGACCATAGTTTGATGAGATCCCAGGCGTAGAGAACGTCTTTAGACAGAGAGGTGCTCACGAGAACACTCCTTCGTTTTTGGTGAGCGGTTGTGGTTGGGGTGAATAGTTGTTGGTAAAGAACGACTGATAGCTAACATGGCGTGCTCCATTTCGTAGTTTACAAACAAAAAAACGCCTCACGCGAGACGTTTCTTCAAACTACTGAAAGTCAGTGTAATACTTTTATTACCCGGCGCAAGGGTGGTGTGCGTAACTTTTATTCGTGAGAATGAAAAACCCCGGGCAGCGCGGGGCGTATCACGGGGAGTGAGGTTGAAAAGTTGTTGCCTCTCAAGGAGTTGGGAGTGTGCACTGGCTAGCAGGCAACATTACAGTACGCCCTTTACGATTCAATCGAGCGGCAATTGCTGAATCCGTGATCTTGGTATTGACGCCGTACGTGAGGTAATAGACTGTGCGTCGGAGTTTGGTAATATCTGGGTCGTCTGAGGATATTGCACAGAACTTTTCAAGTTCTTGCCCGGTCTTTATCTTTACCATCACGGTGCTGAGTAGCAAACGTTCGTTTGCTAGATTCTTAGCAGCTTGAAGTTTTTGTTCTGCCACAGTCAGTTGTTGCTGAAGCGCATTATTCAGGCTCCGCGCGATACGTAGATCGTTGAGCGCAACATGATTCGCCGCCTGCTGATGTTCATAGAGATTTTTGGCAGTGTCAGCTTCGGCTCTGGCAGCGGCAGTCTTTTTAGCAAGGTGCCAGTTTTTGGTCAGGACCAGCGCATTCGAAATGACCACGATACCGAAAAGGAAACCGAGAGCTTGCGCTAGCCTTCGCCATAAGCGCTCTTTAAAAACGAGCCATTCGGCAACGGCTTGTTGGTTGTGCGGAAGAGAAGGTATTTCGAATGGTTGATAAATCATTTCGTGATGATGCTGTTTTAGAGTAGTATCGCGTGATAATGACGCGCGTTGCAAATCGATGAGCGTGCTGAGATCCGGTTCATCCGTCATGGGTTCAGTTCGCATGGAAGTCTCCTCGGTGATCAGTGTTGTGTGAAAAAAGCCAGCAGTAGACATGTTTCGACAAGGCTATCTCATTTCCGCGCAAGCAGGGTAGAGATTTTTCAGCGACGTAGATATATCAAAATCCTGTCATCTAGTCAAGTAATGATTGTTTGAACCCGCCTACACTTCCCAAAATAAGATAATAAACCAAACAGGTTGTACAGCAAGAGTCTGAATTTATTCATTTTCTCCAGCCCGCTATGAGTATTTGGTATATACTACCGCGTTGCTTTTTAAACAACACATTCTTCCAGCGATGATGATTGGGTTGCGCAAAATTGCTGTGCGGTGTTTTTCGGGGCAGTGGGTCGATGTTGATCCAGAGGCTTGCTCTAAAACACCCGTCGCCACATCTGTCCAACCATTGTGCCAAGATTGATATCGCGCGCAGTTACAAAAACAACGAGGAGCATGAGCGCGGCAAATCCAATCGTATGAGCTAATTGTTCGTATTTTGGTTCAACTTTTCGACCAATAATTTTTTCGATGAGTACAAAGAGTAGTCGACCACCATCGAGTGCGGGGATGGGGAGAATATTTAATACTGCCAAGTTAAGTGAGAGGACAGCAGTAAATTGTAAGAGATATATCCAGCCCATGCGCGCGACGTGGCCGGTCATTTTGGCAACGCCGACTGGTCCAGAAACTTCGTTCGCCACGCCGTGTCCGGTAACAATATTTTTCACTAAATCATAGAAACCAACGAAGATTGCTTTCAGCATGGCTCCGGTTGTGGCCGCTCCTTTGTAGAGCGCTTGGTACCAGGGGTAGCGCACGGTGCCGGATTCAAGGATGCCGATACCAAAACCACCGCGGCCGGTTGAGGTGTTGAGAATCGAGGCATCATCCTTAACCATGAGCGTGCCAGCGCGCTCTAGCGTAACTTTGATGGTTTTTCCTTGTGCTTTATCAA
>JBPOHP010000064.1:0-1665 GCA_052035445.1 Candidatus Magasanikiibacteriota bacterium | reverse complement strand
GGCGTTGTCCGGCGAGGCTATCGCGGCAACCTTTCGAAGCTCGGCAGCCAACTTATCGCGCGTCCTCAACATCTAGTATGCCTCAGCGTTTGCGTGCGTTAACCGGATAAGCATCATATATTTCATGCTTATCCGGTTGGCACACACAGCCCTAGATGTTGTGGTCATGCGATTTACCTCAATGTCATGGGCAATAGCGCCGACAATCTGTCATTCGCCTTGGCTGCCATTTCGGGATCAATCTCGCATCCGGCATACCGGCGTCCGGCGCGCATGGCGGCCTCCCCTGCAGCACCCGATCCAGCGAATAGGTCGCCAACGATGCCGTCAATCGGCGACCCTTCTGGCCTGTTCCGCAAACGGATCGAACTCACGGCTAACCCTGAATTCATAGATGCTGCCACCCTCAAGGGGGATGGCTTTATGCGGCGTAGCAGCATCCTGCCTGAGCGAAGTGGGGTCTTTACAGATGGCGTAAAAGATCGCCATACCGACCGGCACGTTGTCCGTCCGTTCCATGACATCGGCGCCAGCGACAACATGGTGGTTCCCCTGCTCGCTGTGCGAAATGATCGCCGCTCCGCTCCTGATCCTCTCGGGAGAGCGAGTCACAATCCCAGCCGGAATTGCGTCGATCTTGAAAACCTTCACCTCGCCCTGCTGGGCAATTACAGTACGTTTCATTGCTGCGTTCTCCTTTGTCTAAGTCCGATATAGTGGGTGCTGATACTCGCTAGCGGGTAGTCCATCACGCCAAGCCTGCGCCGCCATTGCCGTCTCGATAGGAAGATTATCAATATCGCTCACTCGCGGAACTCCCTCAACAATCGTTCCATTGCGTGGACATATTGCTTGCAGAAATCTCCCAGGTTCAGACAGTCCCGGCAACGAAAGCTCAATCAGCGCCCCGATATCTGTCTCGGGGTCTCCATCGATAATTCTACGGTCTAATATGCGAGCCATCTTGGGCCATCCGATAATAGCCGCGCCTGCCGCGCGTTGCTCGACATCGGATGTCCGAAGAACTTCCGTAGGGTCGATATTGTCGCGATTTTCTAACCATTCATCCGGGACGCGAGTTCCGTGCCACGCCGAAACACCCCAGCCGTCTGAATATTCTACTGCTTTTCCGTTCTCGTTGTGAAGCCTTAATTGGTCGTCGAATTTCACAACGCGCGGCCTATCACTCACGAAGCAGATTCCATCCCAAGGTGCCCACCATCCGACCGACTTGCTAAGCCGTCCCCACTCCTGAAGTAGCGCAATATCGGAAGCATTGTATGTAACCCCGATTTCATGCCCAAATAGATAAAAAGCCTCCCAGGAGCACCAGTGCTGCGCACCCCACCTATTATTCAAAAAAAAGCTCTTTAGGCCGCCGAGCTGGCTGTAGAGCTGGCTGAGGAGCTGGCTGTAGAGCTGGCTGTAGAGCTGGCTGTCGAGCTGGCTGCGGAGCTGGCTGTAGAGCTGGCTGTGGAGCTGGCTGTCGAGCTGGCTGTCGAGCTGGCTGCGGAGCTGGCTGTCGAGCTGGCTGTCGAGCTGGCTGTAGAGCTGGCTGCGGAGCTGGCTGTCGAGCTGGCTGTAGAGCTGGCTGTCGAGCTGGCTGTAGAGCTGGCTGCGGAGCTGGCTGTAGAGCTGGCTGTAGAGCTGCGCCGGCTTCTTTTC
>JBPOHP010000118.1:0-10118 GCA_052035445.1 Candidatus Magasanikiibacteriota bacterium | reverse complement strand
ATAATAATTGCGATAATGGCATCGCTATATGCCTCGACACGAGAGGTGGTGGCCAGTACCTCGTTATCGTCATGCGTGTGTTGATGTGGCATGCTCATAGAGCATAGAAATTTTATGAATGAGCAGTATCAAGTGCGCGTATGGTTTCAATCGCACTCATGCCGGCTTCGTACCCTTTTTTGCGGCCGCCCAGCGCTCGTGCTTCGGCTTGGGCTTTGTCTTCGGTGGTCAGCACGCCAAAAATGACCGGGATATGATGGTCGAGGGCAACGCGCGTCAATCCGTTTGCAACGGCGTCGGCAATATAGTGATCGTGCTTGGTTTCGCCTTTGATAATGACACCAAGACAAATCACCGCATCAAATCGACCTTGGGCAGCAAGTGTAGCTGCGGCAATGGGCAACTCAAACGATCCGGGAACGCGAACTGACACAATGTCTTCGGTAGCTACCTTGGCGCTCGTCAAAGCTTCAACACAGTCCGTAAGCAAGGCATCAGTCAGTTCGGCATTAAAACGAGCGGCAACAACAGCAATCTTTAAGCCAGAACCGTCGAGGGTGGAGAAAGAGTTTGATTTCATAAAGAAACATTATTGATTTTTAAGATAGCGTTGCACGGTATCAACTACCGCCCGGGTCAGCGTATCAATTTCTACATGTACTCGGTCTCCGGTTTGTTTGGTACCAAACGTCGTGATCCGGAGTGTTTCGGGAATGAGGTGTACCGTAAACCAATCAGCGCCCACGTCGACAATTGTCAGGCTGCAACCATCGAGGGCGATAAAGCCTTTGGGCACAATATACGGTATCCAGACAGGATCAATTAAAAAGGTTATAACCCAATTGTTGAGTGGGGTTTCAATGTTTTTGATAGTCGCAATTCCCGAAACATGGCCGGATACCTGGTGCCCGCCAATTTCGTCGCCAACCCGCACGGAGCGTTCAGTATTCACTCGGTCGCCGGGTTTGAGATTGCCGAGGGTAGTTTTGGCGAGCGTTTCACCCATCATATCAAATGATACCAGGGTATCATCAATCGCTGTGACGGTGAGACAGACTCCCGCCACCGCCACACTGGCACCAATTTTTACATTCTCGGATAGAATGCCGAGATCGAGCTGTACATGCGTTAAACCCGGCTCGCGAAGAATGGCGGTAACGGAGGAGGTTTGTTGGACTATGCCGGAGAACATATAATGAGGCTAATCTAAAGGATTTTTTATGCACACATGGCATTGACGAGGCTGGTTTTTTGTGATAGATTGATCAGTTCAGATTCCATGCGCTATCAGGCGCACAACCGAAGGAGCTATCCATGTCCCACGCAGTCATTCGTAAAGAGATCATTCTCGATCGTCGTGCTTTGTCTCACTATCGCTTCGGCGTAGAAACTTGGATCATTCACAAGCTAGAGATTCAAACCTACGGGCAGACTGATCCACAGTTCGAAAAAAAACTGGAACAGGGTATTGGAGACGGCGTGCTTATTATCATTGATTGGCTGGATGCAGTTATGTACGGTCAAGAATTCTATTGGCTCGTACAATACATCTACCTATATGGTATGAGATCTTTTCGTATTAGGATCGAGGGAGAAAATCCCCTCGACGCCCTTCGACATTTAGTCGACAAATACGTCGAGATGAAAAAAATGAGCCGCGATGTGGCCGAACGCCTTGTCGTCGAACTCGAAAAAAAAGGCTATTTCGCCCTCCCGGAGGGAGTGAGTCTGGGAAAGAAGGGTCCGACCGTCTTTTCAAACACCACTACTACCCGTATCTGAACACTCTGCGCACCCGCGCGGCAACGAGCACCCCCTCCCTGCCCCCGGGTGCTTTTTGTTGTAAGTCATTTTTGGGTAATGCGCAAGCGGGTGCTGGTAACGACCTGGTTATCCCCACGTTTATCCACTTGCGGAGTTTATAAGGCTTGTTCAAGTGCTTTTCTCCATTACTACCAGTAGTGTTATTATTGGTTTTTTGATCACTACTGGTAGTTTTTTACCTGTGCTATACTCGCTGTACGTTATCTTTATTTACTTAGTACTTCGTATGTCGAGTACCATTGCCAAAATCATCAAGCGCGACAAAACAGTCGTTGATTTTTATCCAGATAAAATTACCGCGGCTATTCGGAAAGCGTTTGTCGAAGTACGAAAAAGTGCTGATGAGAATGTGTTGCTCGGTTTAACTGCTACGGTAGTAAAAGAAATGGAGCAGCGTTTTCTTGATACAACACCCATGGTTGAGCATGTACAAGACGTAGTAGAAAAACATTTGATGCAGGCAGGGTATTTTGATGTAGCTAAAGGATATATTCTTTATCGGTATGAACACGCCAAAGAGCGCGAAGCAAAAAAGCAAGAGAACTTGGTGAAACTCGAACATAACGCTCTATGGGTAACGAAACGTTCCGGTGCCAAAGAGATTTTTTCGATGGACAAACTCAGAAAATCGCTCATGTTTGCAGTTAAAGACGAGGGGGTTGATACTGAAGTGATTCTCAAACAATGTCGCCAAGAGCTGTTTGAGGGTATAACGACCGAGCAAATTTCGCGGGCACTCGTGATGACAGTTCGTGCCATGATCGAACTTGATCCAGCCTATTCACGTATTGCGGTACGACTTTTACTTGATCGTATCTATAAAGATGTTCTGGGAGTGGATTTTAGTTATGCGACGTTGGTTGAAGATCATGTACGAGCTTTTGCAAAAAATATCCGTCGCGGTATAGAACTGGGTCAGCTTGATCCACGGCTCTTGTGTTTCGATCTTGAGATGCTCGCTCGTTCGTTCAAGCTCGCGAACGATCATTTGTTTGAGTACATGGGTCTTGAATTTTTGTACTCTCGCTACTTAATGGAAGATTCTGAAACCAAAAAACCGCTCGAAACACCGCAGATGTTCTGGATGCGCATTGCGATGGGCACCGCTTTAGGAGAAAAACGCGAACAACGCGATCGTTTGGTACATGATTTTTACGAAATAATGTCTGAATTTTATTATACTCCAGGCGGCCGTACATTATTCCAGGCAGGAACGATTAAGCCGCAGCTCTCCAACTGTTTCCTCAATGTAGTGCCAGATTCGCTCGACGGTATCTTCAAGCTCTATGCCGATAACGCACAGCTTCTCAAATGGAGTGGCGGTACCGGCACATCATGGACGCCGATTCGCGCGACGGGATCGTTTATTAAAGGTACGGGTGTTGGTAGTCAGGGTGTGGTGCCGTTTTTAAAAATCGCCAATGATGTCAACGTCTGTATTAATCGTAGTGGAAAACGTCGAGGTGCGGGATGTGTGTACCTCGAAACCTGGCATTATGATATTGAAGATTTTTTGGAACTCCGAAAAAACACGGGTGACGAGCGCCGCCGAACTCACGATATCAATACCGCCAACTGGATACCTGATCTTTTCATGAAGCGTGTGCGTGAAGGCAAAGACTGGACGCTCTTTTCTCCACACGAAGTGCCGGATTTGCATGAGATGTATGGCAAAGAATTTGAAGAGCGTTACGAGCACTATGAACGATTGGCTGATCAGGGCGTGCTTAAAGTTACCAAACGACTGAGCGCGCGTGATTTGTGGAAAAAAATGCTTAGCATGTTGTTTGAAACCGGACATCCGTGGATCACTTTCAAGGATCCATGCAACGTACGTTCGCCGCAAAGTCATGTCGGCGTGGTGCATAGTTCAAATCTTTGTACCGAAATTACTTTGAATACATCTGCGGACGAAACAGCTGTGTGTTTTTTAGGATAGATCATTTTTGCGAAATTTTTAGTGAAGGGAGTGTTTGATAAAGAGTTGGTTGGAAAAGTCGTGCGTAGCGCTATCCGCATGTTGGATAATATTATCGATATCAACTTTTACCCGATTCCAGAAGCAGAGCGAGCAAACATGCGACACCGACCGCTTGGTTTGGGTATTCGCGGGTATCATGATGCTCTGTATATGCTTGGCAAGACGTTTGATTCGCAAGAGGCGGTTGATTTTGCAGACGAGTCCATGGAAATTGTTTCGTACTACTCCATTCTTGCCTCTTCCGAACTCGCCAAAGAGCGCGGTACGTACAAAACTTACCGCGGCTCTAAGTGGAGTCAGAATATTTTTCCTCAAGATACGCTGGATATGCTTGAAAAAGAACGCGGCGAAGAAATCCCAGTACCACGCGGAGGAAAACTTGATTGGACGCCGGTTCGTGAGCATGTCAAACAATTTGGTATGCGCAATTCAAACGTGATGGCGATTGCTCCGACTGCTTCGACCGCTAATTTGGTTGGTTGTATTCCGTGCGTTGAGCCGATCTATAAAAATATTTATGTCAAATCAAGCAAAGAGGGAGACTTCGTCGTCGTCAATAAATATTTGGTTGAAGATCTCAAAAAAATTGGTTTGTGGAATCGCACCATGCTCGAGCAGATTAAATTTAATGACGGCAGTATCGAAAAAATTACTGAAATCCCACAGGCCCTGCGCTTGAAATATAAAGAAGTCTTTGAAATTAATTCTAAATGGTTGGTGGAAGCTGCTGCCCGACGTATGAAATGGATCGACCAGTCTCAGTCGCTTAATATTTTCTTCCGCAATACTTCAGGACGTGAACTCTCAGATATCTATTTTTATGCCTGGAAACTTGGTCTCAAGACAACGTACTATCTGCGTACATTAGCTGTTTCTCAGGTAGAAAAATCTACCGTTGATACGCAAAAATTTGGTTCAACCCATACGCGACAAGCAGGTACGACAATAGATATGCCACCCACACCAGCCGTGCCGACATCAGCTCCACTTCCGGCTACGCCTCCGCCTCAGGTTAGTACCGCAGTCAAAGCGTGTAGCATCGCCAACCCTGATTGCGAGTCGTGTCAGTCGTAGTCAATTTGTTCATGTCATGGTGAGCGGAACGACTGTGTTCCAAGCTCTCCGGAATCAATCTCGTTGCACTACCACGATCTTTGTTATGATTACGATGAGATTGCCACATCATTCGCCTTCGCTCACTCCTCGCAATGACAAAAACAAGCCTTCTTACTTTTGAATTATGCCCATCACCAAAACTAACGAAAAAATTGATATCAACAAACGCCGTATCATCAACGGCGCGGACGCCGATGTTATGCAGCTCTATCCTATGCGGCACAAATTTGCCTGGGAAGCGTATAACACAGGTAACGCCAACCATTGGCTCCCGACCGAAATCAGCATGCAAAAAGATATTGAGCAGTGGAAATCTCCAACCGCACTCACAGAGGATGAGCGTAAGGCGCTGAAGACCGTTCTTGGATTTTTCACGACCGCGGACTCGATAGCAGCCAATAATATCGTGCTGGCGTTCTATCGCCATATCACATCACCGGAATGCCGGATGTATTTGTTGCGCCAAGGCTATGAAGAGGCGATTCATACGCATGCGTATCAATATATTGTTGAAAGTCTCGGGCTCGATGAGGGAGAGATATTCAACATGTACCGTGAAGTGGACGCGATCTATAATAAAGATGCGTTCATACTTGGATTCAACGAAGGAATTTTTAATCCACAGTTTAAAACCGGTACGTTTGAAGCTGACCAAAAGTTTTTAGAAAATATCGTGGTGTTCTCGATCATTTTGGAAGGCATTTTCTTCTACAGTTCGTTTGCGGTAATGTTTGGTTTTCAGCGTATGAATAAAATGGCTGGTGCAGCAGAACAAATCCAGTACATCATGCGCGATGAATCACAGCATCTCAATTTTGGCATCAACATGGCGAATGCGATTAAAGAAGAACAGCCCGAACTCTGGACGCCAGAGTTCCAACAACGCATTATTGATTTGGTTAAAAAAGCTGTGGTGCTTGAGTACACCTTTGCACGAGAAGTATTTCCAAAAGGTATTTTTGGAATGAATGCAGATGGTTTTAAGCAGTATATAGAATACATCGCTGATCGACGGCTCACGCGTATTGGATTACCTGAGCAGTACCATGTCGATAATCCATTTCCATGGATGAGTGAAGCGGTCGATCTGACCAAAGAGAAGAATTTCTTCGAGACCCGCGTGACGGAGTATCAGGTTGGCGGCGCGCTTGATTGGTAATCTGCGAGATTTGATTATCAAACGACCGCTACGTCTACCAGATGTAGAGCTTGGTAGTTGAAAATAAAATATAATTATCCCCTTTACCCTTGTCAGATGGATTAAATAGCGTTAGCGTCGCACGTAAAGGAGAACGTTGTAAAGCGCTACGCTGTACTGAAAGCGGTTGCGACTAGAATGCTTGTCGTGGCGACAGATAGTATGTGTTTGAAGACCCTGGTAGTCGAACTCAGTCGTTGTACACTGACGTAGATAACATACCAGCCTCTCTTTGGCTAAGGCTATCTAAAAAATTGGGTATGAGCGCTGCTCATACCCTTTTGTGTTCTATACGAATGTATCGTTGCCTCAGGCAACGAGCTATGCTACCATTCTCTGCATATCGTATGAAATACAAGACAAAGTTGGTAGTTTTGCGGATTTTAATCTATATTAAGCGTTTTTTATGGTGGCTTGGCGGTCACCTGTCTTTAGGTATACAGCGTTCATTGTTGAGGTTGTGGCGTATTAAGGGTTATGGGTCGTACTGGATAGCGTATCGTCTTAAAAAAATTGGTTTTGTTACTGGCAAAGATTTGCACACCAAACGATTTGTGATTCACGGAACCATGCTAGCTCTGTTGCTCGTGATCGCCTGGCCCCAGTCACGGTGGTGGACTGTGCCGTATTATGGTGTGCCGGGACAACATACAAAATTATACGGGCTTGTAGCCGATTCAAGTGATGTGACTACCTATCAAGAAGTATCGGCCTCTCCTTTATTTGCAGCAGCAGATTCTTCGGTTCCTTGGGATAGTGGTGCGCTAGCTCCCACCGTAGCTATGGACACAGGGGAAGATCGTACTGCTACCGATGTGTTGGCTGATACAGTATCAGGAATGGCGATTTTAAAACCAATAACAATGCCCGGAGCTATCGTTTCTGGCCGCCGCACGAGCGCGCGTTACGAAGTGGAGTCTGGCGACTCTTTGTACAGTATTGCTGGTAATTTTGGTGTTAGTATTTCTACTATTATGTGGGCAAACGGATTGACAGCGAATTCAGTCTTACGCCCAGGAAATATACTAGTTATCCCACCGGTAACGGGAGTGTTACACACCGTCAAACGAGGGGAAACTCTTGGGAGAATTGCTAAGCTCTACCAAGCATCATCTGATGATATAGCGTCGTTTAATCGGTTAGATCAAAACGGAGAAGGGCTTCGTGCGGGAGAAGAAATAATGGTGCCGGGCGGAGTGTTAGCTCGTCAAACAGAACGACCGACAGCACAAAATACCCGATCAGCAGCTTCGGCAGTTCGACGAGTTGCCGCGCCACCATCATCGCGTGAAATGGCTGGTGCGACTGGTTTTGTTTGGCCATCAGGAGTGCGTGTTGTTACCCAAGGGTATGGTATTCGCCACCACGCGCTCGATATCGCTGGTCCGTTCCATACACCGAACTACGCGGCCAATGCTGGCCGTGTTATTACTGCCGACTGTCCATCACCAGGAGAGTATCGTGGGCCAAAACTTAATCACGGTTATGGTTGTTTGATTATCGTCGATCATGGCAACGGTATAAAAACGCTTTATGGTCATAATGATCAAATTTTGGTTTCGGTTGGAGATTATGTGGAACGAGGGCAGACCATTGGTTTGATGGGAAAAACCGGTAACGTACGAGGTGTTACCGGTATCCATTTGCATTTCGAAGTCATTTTTAACGGCCAGCGCGTTAATCCGTATGGTTACGTGCGCTAGACATCGACAGAGTTAATGATCAAATTTTTGGGCGGCTTTTTTTACAGCCGCCGCTTGTGATCGTGTGGTAATGAGAAGTGTGTCATCGGTCTCAATAATAGCAAGATCATGTACTCCAACAAGCGCTATTGTTTTTTTAGGGCTTAATACGAGGCATCCAGAACTATTGATTGAAGCAAATTTCTTCGGTTTTTTTCCGAGAAACGCGTGGTGCTGAGCGTCTTTTTTTGCTAGCTCATAAATCACTTCCCAGTTGCCAATATCCTGCCAATGATAATCTGCGACCACGACATGAAGTTCTGAAAGTTGTTCAGAAATTTTTTTATCAAACGATGTTTTCTCTACACTGTCGTACCATAATGATACATCTTTAAAAAATGACGGCGTAAGTATTGAGCAACGGAGCGTGATAAGCGCCTCGTAAAATTGAGGAGCGTAACGTTTAAAAAGTTTAAGAACAGTGGTCGGTTCCCAGACGTATAAACCAGTATTCCAGACATAGCCACCATCTTCGACAAATGATGTGGCGGCTGCAAGATTTGGTTTTTCGATGAAAGTTTCGGCAATATAGTGATGGTGTTTAATTTTTTTTTGTAATTTTATGTATCCGAAATGCGTGTTAGGATACGTGGGCGGAGTACCAATGGTAACAAGTGTATGTTCGCGCTCAGCAACACGTGCTGCTTCGGTTATCGCTGAAATGTAATGTTTTGTGTTGAAAATAAGGTGATCAGTATAGATGGTCACGGCAGTCGCTCCGGGGTATACTGTTTCTAGTACGACAGCGGTCAGGGCAAACGCGCTGGCGGTATCCGTGTTGTGCGGTTGGATGATATACTGTTGTTTAGGCAGGTCAATGAGTGGAAAAATTTTTTTATACAATTCTGCGGTCACCACCATAACGATATGTTCTCGGGGCAAAAAAAGACGAGTTCTCCGGTAGGATTCTACGACTAGATTTTTACCAACAAAAATTGGATTAATTTGTTTGGGGTGTTCTCTGGTTGAGACGGGCCATAATCGCGAGCCGCTCCCGCCGGCATACATAACACCGACGAGCTGTGGAATAATATGAGGTTTTTTCATACACTATGAATAATACATCATCTTCTGTACTTCTGAGTACAGAATTAGAAATTATTGAGCTCAATCGATTGATGGCATTTAAAATAAAAGGTTGGTTACAGTATAGCGCGTACTATGCTGATCGTGCTAGTAGTGAACGATCTTGGCCGTTAACTTTTAAGAAACTTGACCGTTTGATACAAGAGCGCGAAAAATTGTTACAAGAAATTATTTCTACTGATGCTCTATGACAACTGAAATGATTCTTTTTGCTACCGAAAGCCTCTCCACCCTCTTGGTTCTTGAAGATCGTTTGCGCCGACTACTCAAAGAGGTAAAGAAAACAAAAAAATTGGAAAAAGAACTTACTTTACTTAATCAAGAAATCGTCGCAATTCTAGAGGAACAGTATGGTGACTACAAACATTTTACCACGCTGGAGAAAAAAAGATCTGTTAGATGAACGATTGTTTGATAAAAAACACTGGAAAATAGTGGGTGAAATTTTTGATACTGAAAAAGATCCAATTCATTGTGTAATCGCTCGAGGTTACGCTAAAAAAGAGAATTTTTATTGTCGTCTTTCTGAAATTTTACATATCCCGCTTTTGGAAGAATTACCCATGACGATCAGTGTCAAATCATCGATAACTCTGCTGGTGCCTGTTGAGATAGCGGTAAAATTTCAAATGATTGTTTATGAGCAAAAAGGAATTCTGTGGTGTGCTGGGACCACTCCTTATATAGAATCTGAAACTTTTAAAACTCTCAGTGCCTTTTGTGGTCGTCGTATAGAAAAATTTGCTCTCGCCTCTCCGGGTATGATCCGTCAGTGTTTAGCGTTTGCCTATCACCGAGAATTGGCTATTACGGCGACAGATCGGGTTGAAGTCTTGCACCGACGATACTCCAGCCGCCATTTTCGATCGATTTTTATTCCATACGTTTTTCCCATCGGCACGATGGTTATTTATATTCTTGGATTATATCTGTGGTCATATCCCTTTGTATTAGCAACGTTTATTGGATTAAACGTGGTATATTTTTTGCTTAATCCCTATAAGATATATGTTTTTTCGAGATCATTTCAGCCGACGCATTTGATTGAAATCACTCAAGACGATGTCGCTCAGCTTACTGACGAAGAGTTACCGGTGTACACGATACTGATCCCACTCAAAAATGAAGCGGCTATGGTTCCACAACTCATGAAAAGCCTCTTTGCCCTTGA
>JBPOHP010000217.1:0-6303 GCA_052035445.1 Candidatus Magasanikiibacteriota bacterium | reverse complement strand
GTGATGAACCACTGGCGGAGGGTTACCTTGCTTTCTCCGAAGATGGTGTTGGTTTTGAGAGTAAAGTCCCGCTTGCACTTGGCGCAACGGAAACGCTGAACGGCGTACTTAGCCTTTTCAGAGCGCTTAGAACGGGCGAAATGGTGGATTTTATCGTGGTTACAGTGCGGACAGAACTCGCCGTTCTTGAATCGGATTTGCTCAAAATACCGCTCGCAAGCAGCTTCATCTTGGAAGTGATCTAGAAACTCTGACAGTGATTTGAAGTCGGTATTCAGAAACATAATGGCATTAATTTGGCCATTTTAAATGGATAATTTAGGGGCGTCAAGTCCGGATTATAAAATTGTGGATAACTAGAGAATGCAATGAAAAATACTTTAGGTTAGTGGAAAAAGTGCCTGTTGACTCTTCTGGTATATTGAAATATACTAGAGAAGTTAGTTACTGGTATATTGCACTTTGCTATGAACAATAATGGTCAAGATTTGATAGTAAAATACATCCAAAGACAACTCCTAAGTACAAACGAAAGATTGCACGCTATCGCCCACGATCGCAGCACCGACAAACCTTACCCGCGTAGACACATTTTTGTGAAAGTTCGGGAATATATTACTAATTTTCAAAACAGAATTGGTAATCTAAATTTTGTAGTTATTACTGGGCTACGCGGAGTTGGTAAGACAACAATCTTGGCACAAATTTGCCAAGAAGTTTTAAAATATAAAAAAAATAATCAAGAGATTCTTTTTATCTCATTAATCGAAGCTGTTAAAATTTTTAACGCTACCCTCTCTGAAGTCCTACAGGCTTTCGAAGAAGTAATTGGTGATTATCTCGAAAAAACAGATAAAGAAATCTATCTATTTCTTGATGAAGTCCAAAAAGATCCAAATTGGGCGGCAACTCTTCATGCCCTATTTGAGAAGAATAAAAATATTTTTATTTGCTGCACAGGCTCATCTGCTGTACTTCTACAAACGAATGCTGATATTGCGCGAAGGGCGCAATTTGAAAAATTACCACCTTTGAGTTTTCCTGAATATCAAATGATAGTAAATAGAGTTTATCCAGTAGTCGGACTAAAACAAAAAATAAAGGAAGCTCTTTATGGTTCTAAAGATGCAAAAAATGTATATGATGCTTTGCTGGGAATGCGTTCAGATATAAATCGTTACTGGTCTCGAGTGAACAGGCTCGATATCGATAAATTTCTTAAGGTTGGAACCCTCCCTTTCGCTTTAACAATACCTAAAGAAGAGGCTATCTATGATACTATTTCTTTCATGATCGATAAGTTAATCACTAACGATCTTTTGGAATTTGGAAAATTTGATACTGATACTTTAGGTGCTGTAAAAAGATTACTATTTATTCTCGCTGGAAATGATACATCGAGCGTTCATCAGCTAGAACGTGTTTTAGGAATCAAAAGATTAACTATCCAAAACTTACTAGATGCTATTGAAAAAACTGAGCTCCTCGTTAAAGTGCCCGCATACGGCGTCAACATGACTATGGCAAAAAAACCGGCTAAGTATCTTTTTATGACACCGGCTATCCGTATGAGTTTTTTTAGAATGACGGGTAATGGACAAGTACATTCTACTTGGATAGGAAAATTACTTGAGGATTTTGTTGGTGCGCATTTATATAGAGAATTTGAAACTAAAGGCCGAGGCAAAATACGTTATGATTCAGAGGAAGGTGGAGCCGATTTTGTTCTACAAATCGAAAACAGTAAACAGATTGTAATAGAAGTCGGTAAAGGAAAAAAGGATACTAAACAAGTCGTTCAAACAATGAATAAAACTAAATCAGATTATGGGCTTATTTATGCCTCAAACGAACTTCTCTTAAATGAAGAGAATAATGTAGTATTCGTTCCGCTAGATTATGTTTTTATGATGTGAGAAAAAGTCTAACTTTTTAACCTAGGGTAACAAGGTATATAAGTCCCTATTTAATTATACTTGAAGTAATAGTCCGCAATATTTTTAAAAATTCAGGCAGGCAAAGTGGGTGGTAGCTACTTATCGCCCTACCATTTCCCCCCAACAAATGTTAAGCTGACATTACATTTCAAATATTTTCTCATATTTCATGAAAACTATTCTTATTTTGATAAGTGTTGCTGTGCTTGGTAGTGGGTTGTGGCACTGGAAGTCACGCCAGAGTGAGGTAGCGCCAGTAGTGCACTACGCCACGAGTAGTGCCGCGACCGGAGAAGTGCCGTTGGGTGCGCCGTCTACCACAAACGCACAGTGGAAGCTGCTGTTGTCGCCCGCCGCGTACCACGTGTTGCGCGAGCAGGGGACTGAGGCGCCGTTTTCGAGCCCGCTCAATAATGAAAAACGTGCGGGCACGTACGTGAGTGCAGATTGTGGCGAGCCACTGTTTCGCTCTGAGCAGAAATATGATTCCGGTACGGGCTGGCCCAGTTTTTGGGCGCCCATTTCGCCGGACGTGATTCGGCTGGTGGGGGATAACAGCTTGTTTGAAGCACGTACCGAAGTACGAACCGCGAAATGCGATAGCCACCTCGGTCATGTATTTGACGATGGCCCGCCGCCGACCGGCAAACGGTACTGCATGAACGGGGTGGCGCTCCGGTTTATTCCCGACCCAACCACAACTCCTCACGTGAAATAACTCTTGCTTATGAAAGAAATTATCAAAAACACGGTGTACGAATTGCGTATCGCAGCCGCGGTAACGCAAGAAGCGTTTGCCGAAGCGATTGGAGTCACGCGGCAGACCGTCATCGCCATTGAAAAAGGAAATTACACGCCGTCGGTGATGCTCGCGCTTAAAATCGCACGGTTTTTTAAAAAAAATGTTGAAGACATATTTTCTATCGTGTATGAAAAATAATTCATTGCTGGGCGAGAGCATTATTTCGCTACTCTTAGTGGTGCTGTTAGTGTTGTGCTGGAATCCAGGCGGCAGATTGTGGATGCCTTCGATGGCCATGTCCATGGTTTTGCTCGGTCTTATTATTGTTTTTTTGGTGTTTGCCGCCTTTGTTTGGAAAGAGCGGGCCCGCGATGAGCGCGAAGAAAAGCATCGATTAATCTCGGGGCGGGTAAGTTTTTTGTGCGGGGCGGCAGTACTTGTTATGGGGATTGTGGTTGAAACATATCAGGGCAAAACTGATTTTTGGTTACTCGCTGCGCTCGCGGTGATGGTGCTCGCAAAACTTGGTACTAGGGTACGGAGTGAAATGTTCGGGTAGAGCGTAATGTAAAGTATATTTTACATTATTTTTTGTATCGGGTATACTACGCTTAACGCATTTTATATTTTTAATCTTCAAACACGTGTATGAAAAAAAATCTTTTGGCAATTTTGGCAGGCAGTGTTTTGCTCGCTGGGGCAGGCTGCTCTTCAACCGCGCCAGTTGAGCAGCGTGGCAACATGATGCCACCCGAAGCTATGACAACGAACACCGCACCAGATTCAGCTATGATGAAAAAAGATGATGCGATGGTGATGAAAAAAGACGGGGTGGTGGCCGCAGGAACGTACGAAACGTATAGTCCAGAAAAACTTTCGCTGGCGAAAGACGGTAAGGTGGTACTTTTTTTTAAAGCGTCGTGGTGCCCCACGTGTAAAGCAGTTGATGCTGATATCGTAGCGCAGCTGAAATCGATTCCCGCTGGCACGCATATTCTGATTGTAGATTACGATACCGCCAAAGATCTCAAGAAAAAATATGCCGTAACGTATCAGCACACGTTTGTGCAGGTTGATGCCGAAGGAAAACTGCTCAAAAAATGGAGCGGTAGCCCAACACTCGCCTCGCTCGTTGCTGAACTACAATAAGAACAGTATGACACTTCTTCTTGTTTCATTTATTGCCGGTTTTCTCACCGTGCTTGCACCGTGTGTGCTGCCGCTCTTGCCGATTATCATCGGCGGATCAGTCGGCGGAGTGAAGCGGAATCCCTACCTCATTACCGCTTCGCTTGCCTTCGCGATTGTTGCGTTTACACTCCTGTTAAAATTCAGCACGCTGTTTATTGATATTCCGGAGAGTGTGTGGAGTACGCTTTCGGGTAGCGTCATCATCGTGTTTGGGCTTATCAGTATTTTTCCGTCTGTTTGGGAAAACATAAATTTTAAGCTCGGGCTCAGTCGTCGCTCGGACGCGCTATTGAATGAATCAGCGCACGGTAAGAGTGTCTGGAGTGATATGCTCATCGGGCTTTCGCTTGGCCCAGTGTTTTCGAGTTGTTCACCGACATACTTTTTGATTCTGGCGACGGTTCTGCCGCGGTCGCTCGCGGTTGGTACGTTCTATCTCGTTGTGTATGCTCTTGGTCTTTCGCTCGCGCTCTTATTGGTAAGTCTCCTTGGTCAGCGGTTTATCAAAAACGCGCGCTTCGCAGCTGACCCGCGCGGCTGGTTCAAACGCGGGCTCGGGGTTTTGTTTGTGATTGTTGGTGTGTTTATTATCACGGGGATCGACAAAAAAATTCAGACCTTCGCCGTTGAACGCGGGTATTACAGCGTCTCCAGGATTGAAGAAAAATTATTGATGCAGCTACCAGCAAAAACTGCTGACATGCCAACATCTGCCGTTAAACAAGCTTTTAGCATGGCCAATCCTTCTGCCAAAAATTATCCGCGCTATCGTGAAATTGAAAAACCTTCCGGATATCTCAATACCACGCCGCTCACTCTTGGGTCGCTCGTCGGTAAGAAAGTTATTTTGGTAGATTTCATGACGTACAGCTGTATCAATTGTATTCGCACTTTTCCATATCTCAATGCCTGGTACGACAAATACAAGGACCAAGGGCTCGAAATCGTGGCCATTCACACCCCTGAATTTGCATTTGAAAAAAAGATTGAAAATGTCCGCGCTGCCCTCAAAAAGTATGGCATCAAGTTCCCCGTCGTGCTCGATAATGAGTACGGCACGTGGAACGCGTACGGCAATAGGTATTGGCCGCGCAAATATCTGATCGATATCGATGGATATGTCGTCTACGATCATATCGGCGAAGGTGGGTACAAAGAGACTGAAGCCAAGATTCAGGAGTTGTTGCAAGAAAAAATGGTGCGTGAAGGTACCGTGGCGAAACCTCTGTTGACGGGCGTGGTAGTGACCGGCACAGCCATCGGCGATGTCAAAAGCCCGGAAACGTATTTTGGATCTGACCGAAATGAGTATTTGGTAAACGGGAAACAGCAGGTCGCTGGCAAACAAACGTTAGTCGTACCAAAAAATATCAAACTTAACACCTTGGCACTCGGCGGCACGTGGAATTTTCAACCTGAGTATGCAGAAAATATGTCACAGCAGGCGGTCATCGCATATCGCTATGCGGCGCCGAAAGTATTTTTTGTGGCCAGCGGGCCAGATGATCGCGTGCTAAAAAATCCGTCGTACCTTAAGGTAAAAATACATCGTGATGGAAGATCGCTGACGCCAGACATTGCTGGTGAAGACGTGGTGTTTGAGAACGGCGAGAGCTATCTCCAGGTTGATGAAGAGCGTTTGTATAATATCATCAGCGACGTTAAAGATGGTCAAGAACATGTGCTCGAACTCATCATCGAACAACCTGGTATGAAAGCGTATACGTTTACGTTTGGATGATACTAAAAAACCTGTCATTGCGATCCCGACCGCAGTCGGGAGAAGCAATCTCATGGTGCGCGGAGAGAAGCACGTTCTGCTAACGATGAGATTGCTTCGTCCTCCCTCGCTGCGGCGAGTCCGTTCTCGCAATGACACGGGAAACTAATTTATCTTTTATGGAACTCAATAAACTCACCCCCGAAGAAGAACGCGTTATCGTGCACAAAGGTACCGAGCGTCCGTTTACGGGCGAGTACGATGATTTTTTTGCCGAAGGAACGTATCACTGCCGCCGCTGTAATGCTCCGCTCTACACCTCAACAGATAAATTTCATTCCGGTTGCGGCTGGCCGAGTTTTGATCAAGAAATTGCAGGTGCCGTGAAACGCAATCCCGACCCAGATGGTATGCGGGTCGAGATTGTCTGCAACACCTGCGACGCTCATCTCGGCCACGTTTTTACGGGTGAGCACATGACCGACAAAAATACACGTCACTGCGTTAACTCGATCTCGCTCAAGTTTGTGCCGAAAGAGAAAGTGTAGAAATAGTGCTGACGAAGACATGCTGAAACCACAGTATGTTTTTGTTTGTGAAAAAGTGGGGACAAGTTTTTGACGGCGATGCGATTACAAACTACAGTAGAAAATGAGGCTGATACAGCACGAATTTTTTCCTCTGTAGTTCAATGGTAGAACACTCCGCTGTTA